>JAEZJZ010000073.1 GCA_023436245.1 Bacillota bacterium
GGGCCGCCTTCTGTTGCTTAGTTCTGCTCCTTCATTGCCTGCTGGATCTGATAGACCAGATCATCGCTGTACAATTCGAGTGACTGACCGAGATAGCAGAGTGTGTCCCCGTCGGAGTTGACCATGAAGTAATTGTGGACGAGCCTGCCATCCTGCAGTTCGTGTCCCTGCAGAATCAAGTTGCCGCCATAGGGAAAGTGTAGCTCATCGGTGAGCAAGAGATGCAGCCCACCACTGGAGAGCAGGCGATCTTCCTTGGTGTTCAGGTCAACCACACGAGTGAAGTGGTTGTTGGCACCGGCTCCATTGGTGCGACTCACGCTGTCTGTCTCATAGTAGACAATGTCCTCTTCGGTGGATTTGATCGGCTTCAGGATGTTACGAATCGACTCGCCCCAGTCCTCGCCCCGATCAACTGACTGCGCCAGCAGGGTTTTCTCCTGTCCGTCATACTGCAAATAGAGGTAGTTGACGGGCTGGTTCTGTACTTGCTGGGTCTCGTCGGCCTCCACAGTCAGTTTGTATCCGTCGCCCTTGTGGGTGGCGTGGAGTACATGACCATCCTCCACCGCTGCACTGTGCTTACCGCTGTCGGCAATGAGCAGCACGCCTTTGTGATCGGCATCGGCAGCCAGTGAGAACTGGTACTGCTCGCCTTTGGCATCGCTGAAACCGATGCCTGCCATGCTTTCGCCCGAGGCTAAGGGGGCATTCTCGAAGGTGATCAGCTTGTTCGAAACCCTACCCTCGATCTCCTCGGTATATGCCTCGCTGTGGGCCTGCCCCGCCCAGAAGTAAAGATCTACGACGTCGCCGAAAATGGCGATATGATAGGTTTCGCCTTCCACGCTGAAATCAACCGTCATCGGCTCCAGTTGGTCAGCATACTTCCCCTGATAATCCCTGACCACGACCACGTCATTCTTGGCGAAGTCAACCTGCTGTCCGTTGATGGTTTCCACCCTGGCGGCGTTGTCGTTCGGATTAGACGAGGCTGGAGCGCTGCACGCGGACAAGGCGAAAGCCAGCGCGCAAACAGAAAGCAGAGCAACCAACTTCTTCACATTCATCCCCCTTACTTGATGATGACTACGGCGTACTGGCCGGAGACATCGTCCACCGAGAACTGATACGACTCGCCATCCGGTCCGACAAAGGAGATCTTGTCCACCGACATGTCGCTCGGGAAGCTGCTGCGGACTGAGACGATGCTGTCGCTAATCTCATCCGCCAGCGGATATGTTTTTGCCTCTGCACCCATGTGAGAGATGCTCGTCACCTGCACATCGGTAATCGTCCCCATCACTGCGAACTGGTAGTAGACCCACGGTTCGGCCGAATATGCCGGATTCTCAAAGCTGACTTCGGTCAGGGCTTCGAGATTCGCGCCCTCATAGTTCTCAACCACAACAGCCAGGCACTGGCCATAGTCTATGCTCTTGCCGCGGATTGTCTCGCTCGCATAAGCGGATAAGCCAGCCAGGTTGGGGTCGGATACGGTGATGGTGGAGACGCGCCCGTTCTCAGGGTCTAGCTCTGCCTTCACTTTCAGACCGCCTTGATAGTCCCAGGTGATCGTGTTGCCGGAGGCACTACCAAGATCCAACGACGCCCGAGCTTCTTCCTCGGTCGCTCCCAGCGGGATGCAAGCCAGGCTGACATTTGACTCCGCAGTGCCGCTCACTGTCACTGCACCAACCGTGCCATTGAGGAGGGTGAACTCAAAGGTGTACTGGTCTTCATCATTCTCGTAACTGAGGGTAGAGCCATTGTTCTGCTCATACGCCGGCTGGCCGTGCGATTTGAGCACTTCCGCCTTGCTGAAACCGAGCAGGTCGAGCAGATAATCCACGCGAACTGTGCCGCCGTCGGGTGGACCCGCGTTGGGATCGTCTGGCGTGACAGCCGTTGGCTTGGAACAGGCAGTCAGGACGAGGGCTAGGATTAAGAACGGGATGATGAGAGCAGCGCGCTTTTTCATGATAGTCCTCCCCACAGTTTATTCTGAAAAATCCCTATAATTATATCGCATAATTGATCTTTATAGAAAACAGATATTGCCTAGCTAATGGCACAAGAGCAAACTAGTGGGCAAAGCTATTTGGAGCAAGAACTCTCGTCAACAGGTAAGTCCGGCACATTGACAACGCTGACAAGGAGAGCCTGTCCCTGGCAGAGAATTCTACAGGAAACGCCAAGACGAAACAGACGAAAGGAGTTGAGTCCTTGATGAGAGTCGTCGCCCTCACTGGAGCAGGAATCTCCGTGGCATCAGGTTTGCCAACGTATACTGAGGCCAGCCGAGAGAAGTTCTCCAACCTGGGAACCAACGAACAAATGATGGCTCTCTACTGGGATGACCTGATGCAATGGCTGAACGCACAGCCAAACCGCGCACACCTAGCCTTGGCAGAACACGGGGTATGGGTGGTCACCCAGAACATCGACAACCTGCACCAGAGAGCCGGCTCGAAGCGCCTGATCGAGCTGCACGGCAATCTGCGCGAATTCTATTGCGCCCAGTGTGGACACTTGCTGGAAACCCGTCCGGCACGAGGGAACTACCCCACCTGTCCGCTCGACGGCACGCGACTGCGCCCCAACATTGTCTTCTACGGCGAAAGCGTGCACCGTTTCGATGAGGCGATGCAATGGGTGCTGCGCTCAGACCATCTGCTGGTCATCGGCACCAGTCTGACCGTGTTCCCGGCAGCCGGGCTGGTCGGACTGGCTCAGCGCAGGGGCGTCCCGGTAACGGTGATCAATCAGGATGCTGACGTGGTTGTGCCAGAAGTGCTGGAGAGAATCAAGCGGGGTGTGCGGGCGTGACAGCGAGCGGGGTGGCGGGAATGGAGACGCAATCGGCCCAGCAGCGCTATCTAGAGCTCTTCTTTGATCTGCAGCGGGCACAGTGGGAGAACTATGCCGAAGGCGCCGGGCATGATCTGACAGCAATCGATGACACCGTCTACACCTGTCTGCTGAATGCAGGCGAATCGATCGACTCGACCGGAAGGGCAGCCGTAATCTGGCATTCCATCCAGCGGCGCGGTCTGGTGGACAAGCATCCGGCAGTATCTCTGCTGCGAAACCGCTTGGATGATTGGGATAATTACTCACTTGGGCTGCCGCCAGCGGGAGAAGCGCCAGCTGAGAGACGGCTGCTGCTCGCCGCCCGCATGCAGCCGGATGTACTCAGGCTGATGCAACTACGGAACAGTCTAGCCCAGCAGATGGGTTATGTCTCCTATCCGGAACTGGTGATGCAATCGGAAGAGTTGGAGCTGCAGGCGGCGCGGCAATTGGTTTCGGAGTATCTGCAGCGGCACCTGGACAGGGCTCGCCAACTGGTCCGCGAGCAGCAGATCACCTGGAGCAACTGGTTCAGTGACTTGTCCCGATTGGGGCAACTGCCTTTCATCGCCGATGCCGAAGTGTTGACCGCTGATTTGCTCGGACGCCTGGGGCTCGCCGATGCACTGTCGAGTCTCTCGTTGCGAGTCAACAGCGGTGGTCTGGCAGGCTACACCGGTGTGCTCGCGCCCGGTCGCGATCTGCGCATGTTGCTTCGCCCAATTCGGTCTTTGGCGGAACTACGCACGTTCTGCCATGAGTTGGGGCACGCCTGCTGCCACGCGCTGAACCGGGCAACTGGGCTCTGCCAAACCTGGACTGCCTCATACGATGAGGCGATGGCGGTTCTGCTGGAGCAGATTGGGCTACAGATGTTGCTACCGGAGGCTGCGCTCGAGCAAGCCAGGCGAATTGCCTTGTTGGAGAATGTGCGCTGTGCCATCAGCTTCCTGTTTGAACTGGAGTTGTGGGAGCGACCAGCCCGAGCAGAGACACTCTACGACCAGCACTACGGACAACTCGGCCTGGATGTGGGCAACCCGGTTGTCTGGGCATTGGATAGCTTTCGCAGCATCGATCCGGTGTACATCCAGAACTATGTGCTGGGGGCGTTGATCGCAGAGAAGGTGATGCATCGCCTGGAGCAGGTTCACGGGCGAGACTACCGCCACTGGGGGCAGGAACTGCGTGCCCTATTCGTCGACGGGCGCAACCGCTCACTGCGGAGCAAGCTGGCTGATGCAGGAGTGGAGTTCTGATCAACCGGCTGGTAAGAGCATGCTGGCTGGGCTTCACGCTCGAAGTAGAGAGGCATGTTGGCATCTCCCTTCACTGGGGCAGGACTATTCTTGTTTAATAACTTCCCTCATAAGCAATAAGCTGCGGTTGACTAAACTGAGAGTTGGCATTTATAGTTGGGGTGTGGATGGCAAGACCACCCACTTCAAGGAGGGGAAGAGCATTGACGCCAGTGACCCACTACTTGGTCAACCTGACCCTTGACCCACCGGTACAAACCATCAACGCCGAGGTCAACCTGACTATGCGCCCCAAGACAGCAGCGAATGAACTGCTGTTCCTATTGCACCGCGATCTGGAGGTCTCTGCTCTGACTGCGCCGGGGATGTTGTCCTTCCAGCGAGTCGACGGTCTGTTGGCATTTCCATTCACTCCGGAAGCAACGACCTGGCAGGTGCGCTTCAGTGAACCACTGCTTGCCGGACAGGAGATCACTTTGCTCTGGCGCTATCAGGGACATCTGCCGCAACCTCTCTGCCAACCCTGGGAGGTGAATCGACTCACTCCTGACTGGGTTGAGCTGGGCCTGTATGCGCCTTGGTTTCCCTGGAACCCAAACGACGGCATGCTCACCTTTGAGCTAGACGTACGCATCCCCGAGGCCTATGGCATGGCGGGGATGGGGGCAGTCGAGCAGGTGGAACCTGGCCATTGGCGGTTCCGGACTACTACGCCGATGAACGACATGACCATCATCGCCGCCCCATCGCTGCAACAAGCCGGCGACAGGGTGGGAAACGCCACTCTGCGGGTGCGCCACGTCCCCGGCAACGACGCGGCAGCGATCCGAGCCGTGGTGAGCGACGGTCTCTGGGTGCTGAAATTCTACCAAGATTGGTTTGCCGACCGACACGAAAAACAGATCGATGTGGTGATCGCGCCACGGGAACGCGGAGGCGGCTATGCCCGCCCCGGGTTGATTGTCTTGTCCGAACTGGCGGAATACCCGACAGACAGGCTGCTCGCTTACATAGCCCATGAGTTTGGCCATCTCTGGTGGACGGGATCCGAAGTCTCTACCTGGGAGGATTGGTTGAACGAATCATTTGCCGAGTTCGCGGCGGTGAAGGCGGTTGGTCGCAAACTGGGCGACGCGAAACGCGCAGCGACGCTGGAACGCATGCGCGCCCGCTTGCCGGGCCTGCCGGCCATTCGCGGCATTGACCGCCAGTCTGAGCAGGCGCATGGCGTACTCTACACCAAGGGAGCAGTGCTGCTGGCTGACTTGGAAGAGCGGATAGGCGAGGAAAAAATGACGGAATTGTTGCGCCAACGTCTCTCCCGACGGGTGATGGACACGGCTTCCTTCCTGCGGCTCCTGGCAGAGATTGCTGGAGAGGACACGGCGGAGGTGTTTGACAACTGGTTGGACAGCTAACCGCGTGCGGACTTGACCGCAGCCGCTTTCCTACCCAAAATGACGAAGGGGCAAGGTCGATTGACCTTGCCCTAACTCTTTCCCTGCTGACCAAGTAGAGTTGCTTCGATGAAGTCAGCCAGGCCATCCTGATCATGGTCGCCGATCACCAAATCGGCCAGGGCTTTGACCTCCGGTTGGGCATTCCCCATCGCTACACCCAGCCCGGCATATGAGATCATGTCCAGATCGTTGATGTGATCCCCGACTGCGACTATTTCCTCTCGCCTAACGCCGAAGTGTTGCCCCAGCCATTGCAGACCACTGGCCTTGGTGGCCTGCGCCGAATACAGCTCGTAGAACCAGGAGCCATCGTAGTGACGGGTGAAGATGGGGCGCACGCTGCTCTGGTCCAGCAGCGGCTCCGCCAAGGCGACCGCCTGGCGAGTCAGAGGCTCGCGGTGGTACATATAAACCCGCAGCGGATCCCAGTCCATCTCCTCTACCAAAGAAGTAACCTGGCGAACATTATCTGCTTCATGAGCGATGTAGTTGAGTTGCGGCGGCCAGTCGCTGTGGCCACTGTAATAGACATCGGGCGGCTGGCTGGTGTTGCGGAAAGCAAAGGTGGAAATGCCGGCGTCCTCCCAGGCTTGAATGATCGGAAGAACTGCCGCGCGCGGTATACAAGCTGCGTGCAAACTGCACAGTGTATCCGGGAGAACGACCGAACCGCCGTTGTAGCAGACCAGCGGGTCGTGAATGCCCAACTCGCGGGCGTATGGCACCATCGAGCGGGCACGACGGCCGCTCACCAAGCAGACCTTCGTTCCAGTCGCGCTGGCTGCGCGTACGGCAGCGATAGTGCGAGCAGTGAGTTGGCTTTGGCTGTTCAGCAGCGTACCGTCGATGTCCAGGGCCAATAGCTTGCATCTCATCTAGTTCCCTCCATCTCTCTGTGCTTCCCCTCCGCCAGGATAATCTCTACCACCCCCGCCAGATTCGGGGTCTGCCAAGACGCGTGATCTGCCTGTTGCCGGACCAGGATGGCCGGGATACCTACGGCCTCGGCCCCTTGTACGTCAGCCACGGGGTTATCTCCCACCATCCAGACAGTGCAGGGATAACCAGTCATCTCCCGGGCCAGCCGAAAGATGACTGGATGGGGCTTCTCATAACCGACTGTGGCCGAATTCACAATCACCTCTAGATAGGGAAGCAAGCCAAGGGCTTGGGCGATCTGCGGCAACTCCGGAACGTGGTTGCTGACGAGAGCATGAGTCCAGCCCAGAGCAGCAAGTCGCTGCAGGGTTGGGAGAGTGTCAGCGTACAGTGCCCAAGCTTCCGCTCTGGTGTAATGCCAGCGCACGCGCGCAGCCAGAGAGGGAGCATGTTCGGTCAGCCCCAACCTGCGGTAGACGCGCACAAACAGCTGCTCCATGTCGGCCCAGTAGTCATCTGGATCAAGTAGATGTGTATGTGAGGTTTCCGGAGTATGCCAGGGGAATCCGCTGGTGAGCAGAGGGCGGAAGTCTGCAGTCGTCAGCCGGGTCGACGGCAGCAACTCCTGCAGAGCCTCATGCATGGCCGCTGCCCATGTTCCACTCACACGCAACGCCAACGTGCCGTCAAAATCCCAAAATATCACCCGTTCGGACATACCGTTCACTTCCCTTGCGTGTCCTCTTGGAAGCCATCCGTTCCCAAATGACTGTCCCTCGTTCAGCTCAGCTGAGAAGTCTCCGGATTGCAGCCACAGCGTAGTCCACATCTTCTATGGTCAACCCGTAGTGGGTGACCAGGCGACAGCGGGTCTCGCCGATGTACTTGATCTTGATTCCCTGCTCGAGCAGTCGGTTGACCATGGCTGACGCAGTCTGACCCACTGGCGAAAAGTCGACATTGACGATGTTGGTCAGCGTTTGTTCCACGTCCACCAAACGATCATCGATAGCTGCCAGCCCCAAAGCCAGTCGTTTGGCGCTGGCGTGGTCCTCCAGCAGGCGCTGGCGCATGGACTGCAGCGCCACCAGCCCGGCGGCGGCCATGTGTCCGACTTGGCGGAAACCGCCGCCCAGACGTTGCTTGATCCAACGAGCTTCGTCTATGAACTGCCGACTGCCGACCAGCACCGCCCCAAATGGCGCGGCCAGCCCCTTGGTCAGACAGAACATGGCGGCGTCAACATCCGCAGCCAACTCGGCTGGAGAGACGCCCAAGGCAGCGGACGCATTGAAGATGCGAGCTCCGTCCACGTAAACCGGCAGGCCGAATTCCTGGGCGATCAGCCTGACCTCACGGAAGTATGCTGGCGGCAGGGGAATGCCCCCATTCAGATTGTAGGTGTTCTCCAGGCAGAGCAATCCGGTGCGCGGCGCCTGCACTCCTGGTAACCGCACGGCGGCGCGCAAGTCAGCGAAATCGAAGTAGCCCTGGTGGGTTGGCAGAGGCCTGGTCTGCACCTGGGCCAACGCAGCCAGTCCACCCACTTCCAGGTTGAAGATGTGGGACTCTGCCCCCACCAGCACCTCATCGCCTCGCCGACAGAGGACCTGCACGGCCACCTGATTGGCCATCGTCCCGGAAGCCACGAACAGACCGGCTTCCTTACCCAGCAGGGCTGCGCTGTACTCCTCCAACTGATCAACCGTCGGGTCTTCCCCGAGCGTGTCATCACCTACGGTAGCCGCAGCCATCGCTGCACGCATCTCAGCGGTCGGTTGCGTCACGGTGTCGCTGCGAAAGTCGCGAATCTGCAAGATTGATTCCTCCTTATCCTGCAATGTGGTGTTCTCCAAGTCGCTCAGTGGCTCAAGTAGCTCTGCATAGCTGCTCCGGTAGCACTGCCCAGCTGCACGGGATAGCCGAGCTCGTGCAATGACATCTCCAACCCTCCCAGAACAGCCACTACTTCCATCTCGTGCAGCATGCCCAAGTGACCCACCCGAAAGATCCTGCCTTGCAGCTTATCCAGCCCGCCGCCGATGACGATGCCGAGCCGCTCCATTGCCTTGGCCAGGACAGGGTAAGCGATACCGGTTGGCAGCAGCACGGCGGTAACGGCCGCTGACTGGGCCGCTTCTTCCTTCACCAGCAGTTCCAGCCCCAGCGCCCGGATGCCGGCACGCATGGCCATGGCGTTGCGTCTATGCCGCAGGAACACGTTAGCCAATCCCTCTTCTGCCAGTAGCTGCAGTGACACCTTAAGCCCGAAGAACAGACTGATGGCTGGAGTGTAGGGCATCTGCCCGTCCGCCATGCGTTTCTTCAGGGAGGTGAAGTTCCAGTACCACTTGGGCATGGTTGACTGCTGGTGTGCCTGCCAAGCCTTGGGGCTGACACTGATCATGGCTAGACCGCCGGGCAGCATCAGTCCCTTCTGCGAGGCCGACACCACGGCGTCAATGCGCAGGGCATCTGTCGGCAGGTCGGCAATGGCCAGAGAACTGACGGCATCCACAATCAGCAAAGCGGGGTGCTGCAGTTCATCCAGCAGCTGGCGAATGGAAGCTACATCCACCGTCACTCCGGTAGCCGTCTCATTGTGGGTGACGAAGACCGCCTTATACTCGTGCTGGCTGTCTCGCTCCAACACGGACCGATAGTCTTCCGCGGTGACAGCAGTGCCCCACTCCACATCAAGCATGGTGACATCTGCCCCGAAGTTGCGGGCGATTTGGCCAAGGCGCTGGGAGAATACTCCCATGTTCACGCCCACCACCTTGTCTCCCGGCGACAGCAGGTTGACCACGGTGGCTTCCAGACCGCCACTGCCGGAAGCCGGGAAGATCAGAATATCGTTCTCGGTCTGGAAGATCGACTGCAGACCGCGCACATTGCCGGCCAACAGGCTGGCGAATTGCTCACCGCGATGGTTGATCGCTGCATGGTTGAGGGCGTTCTGCACCGGCTCAGGAATGTTAGTTGGACCCGGAATCTGCAAATACGGACGACGGTACATGCTGGTTTTGCCCCTTTCAAGTCTTCTACTGAGTATTCTCCATTAAGCGCATAAGATCATTCGGCATAGACCCACCGATTGCCTGCCCGGACCGGGGATGCTTCCGCGTGGGCCACTTTCGTAAAGCAAATGTCTGCGAACGGGTTTTGTTGCTTGCCGGAAGACTGGTATAATGGGAAGGTCAACCTAACCAAAGGAGTGTGTTGCCTGGATGGCAGTGCGTTTTATTCGCAAAGGTGAAGACCCAGCGCTGAGAATTGTAGCCAATCCGGTGAAAGAGATTAAGCCGGTAGTACATCGGCTGCTCGATGATATGTTGGAGACTCTGCGCTACTCAGACAACGGCCTGGCGCTGGCCGCCCCTCAGATCGGCATCAGCAAGCGCTTGGTGGTAATCGAGTATGATGACCAGTTGTATGAACTGATCAACCCCGAGATCAAAGAGATGTCTGGCAGCGAGGTGGCGATTGAGGGCTGCTTGAGCTTCCCGGATGTCTGGGGCGAAGTGGAAAGAGCAGAGCATGTGGTGGTCACTGCGCGCGATCGCAACGGAGAACCGGTTACGATCAAGGCTGACGGCATGTTGGCAAGGGCGCTGCAACATGAAATAGATCACCTGGACGGCATCCTGTTTGTGGACAAGGTGATCCAGTTCGTCGACTTGGATGATGACACAGATGAATAAATGCCAAGACTCCCTTCGGGATCGACCCGAAGGGAGTCTTGGCTTATTGCAACCTAGAATAAAACAAGCCTATTCCTTGACTGGCACCCACTTGCCGAGCTCACCGCAGGTGGAGCACGGAGGCAAATCGCCCTCCTGGTCGGTCTCGATCAGGGCACCGCAAACGTCGCAGCGGAATCGCCTGGCCAGCGCGACCGTCTGCTGTCCATCCAGCTTCAGGCCCATATCGATGTTCACCTTGCCACCCTCGGTGAAATCCTGGGGGACAATCTGGTCAAACCCGGTTTCCTCCGGCTGGGCAAAGGGATTCACTCCCGGCTTGCGCTCAATGTCCGCGCCTGGCTCATCCTTCGGCAGTGCCGCCACATCCACACTGGAGCCAACCCCTTCTGTGAAGTCCACCGGGATCACCTGCTCAAAGCCCGTTGTCTCAGGGCGGGCGAACGCCTGGCTGTCATCCTGGTCGTCGTCCCCCTGCGGTCCAGCGATGCTACCGAAGGCAGCGCGGCTGGTGTCTCCCTCGGTGATGTCTGTTGGGACTATCTGCTCAAACCCGGTGTCGTGCGGGCGCTTGAAAGCGTAATCATCGATCTTCCCTCCAGCATTGCCAGCATCGGCGTCTGGGGCTACTCCGCTTGGAACTGCAGAACCGACGTTCTCAGTGATGTCATTTGGGATGACCTGTTCGAAGCCAGTCTCTGCTGGTCTAGCAAAGGCCTGGGTATCGACCGGTTCGTCTCCGGATGGCCCGACGATGCTGCCATAGGCAGCTCGGCTAGTATCCCCTTCGGTGATGTCTGTCGGGACTATCTGTTCAAACCCGGTGTCGTGCGGGCGTTTGAAGGGGTACTCATCCAACTTGATCGGCTTGCTCTGATCAGGCTCCAACTGCCCCATTTCCAACGGGCTGGGAGCGCGTTCCGTTATGTCCGCGGGCACGGCATGTTCAAAACCGGTCTCAGAAGGCCGAGCGAACGGGTCAGTGCCTTCTTTGGGCTCACCTGCCGCTGTCTCTGCCGGCGCCAACGCTATGTTACCGAGCGCTATGGCACTAACGTCTCCTTCGGTGATGTCATGCGGAATCACCTGGCTGAAGCCTGTCTCAGAAGGTTCGCTCATCGCTGCTTTCTGAGTCGCGTCAGCGTCAAGCAGAAGCCAACTCTCTGCGTCACCGCATTCTGGGCAAGACGGCAACTCCCCATCACCGTCATGTTCCAGAATATAGTCACAGATCTCACACTTAAACCTCTTCTTCTCCGGCATTACTCAACGGCCTCCTTCTCGCTAATAGTAATTTTTCTCCTATGTCTATTATATTGTTTGTCTAAACAGTAATCAACAAAACATTCTCAAAATTAGCCAGACATCTGACGTAACAGAGCGCCGCTAGCAGGAACGGCGCTCTGAGATCAGTGACTGCAGCATCTGTCTGGCATCAGCTAAGCGCACTGGGATGGGAATAGGCTGCCCGCTAATTGGTAGATCGTAAAAGAGCTGCACCAAGTTGGGTGGTTCTAGATCTACTGATCGCAGCGCCTCTACCTCACTCAGCACTTCCCCGGGCGTGCCGCAAAAGACCAGGTGCCCGTGATGTAGCACATAGACACGGTCAGCCAACTCAGGCACCAACTCCAAATCGTGCGTAGAGAAGACAATGGTGACGCCATCTTCCGCATTGAGGGCTCGCAGCCAGGCCACCAACTCGTTGCGCGTGCGCCCATCCAACCCACTGAACGGTTCATCTAGAACCAACAGACGCGGTCGAATGGCGATTGCCCCTGCCAGTGCCACCTTCTGCTTCTGCCCACCACTCAGATAATGCGGAATCTTGCAGAGCAACTCAGTGAGATGCAGCTTTTCTGCCACTGAGTGCACTCTAGCCCGCACCAAATCAGGCTTCATGCCCTGGGCGCGCAGGGAGAAGGCGATATCATCAAACACCGTCGGCCCAATAATCTGCTCATCCGGGTTCTGAAACACTGCACTCACCTGTCGGCGCAAGGCGGCAAACTCGCCGTAGGGGTCGCGTCCCAGCACCCTGACGTCCCCGTCAGTCGGCTTCAAAAGCCCGAGAATGTGTCGGAACATGGTGGTCTTGCCAGTGCCGGTGGCCCCAATGAGGGCAACCTTCTCGCCAGGCTGCACCTGAAAAGGGATGCCCTCGGCCCGCACCTCCGTCTTGTCCTGATAGACATGGCGCAACGACTTCACATAGACAGCCAGATCATCCAACCGAAATCACCCCCAGCACGATCAGCGCCAGCAGGCAGAGGAATCCGCCTTCCTGAGGCGTGATCGCCTGTCGCCGGTCATCCACCAGCAACCTGCCCTGATAGCCCCGCAACTCCAAAGCCTGCTGCATGCGCTCACCGGCAGCAATGGTCAGCACGAAAAGCAGGCCGAGGGCGCGCAGGGTAGCCGCTATGCTCCAAGGCAAGTTTCGCCAAGTAAAGGCCCCACGCAAGCGCAGGCTAACCTGCAGCTGCTCCAGCGAACCGATCATCACAAAGAAGAGCCGGTAGATCAGCAGGATTCCGTCGCAGAGGGGACCCGGCAACACGCGGGAGAAAGCGGCCAACAACTGTGGGTAGGGAGTGCTGGCCAAGACCAGGAGCAGCACCAAGGCGGCCGAAACAGCCTTTCCTGGAATGATCGCAGCCTGCAGCCACGATTGGTTGAGCCGCAGAAGGGCAAAGGGCAGGCTGAACACAGCCGGATAACAGGCCAGCCTAAGCAGCAGACTGCCTGGCAATCCAGAGAGGAGCAGCAGCGAACAGAGCAACAGGATCAGCAGAAGCAGTTGCGCCGGCGCCTGCACAGCGAGGAGACCACCGAGCATAATTAGGCAGCCAAACAGCTTGACTGGCACGGTCGCCCGGTGCAGGCTGCTGGTACCAGCGACGGCCAACTGGTCCATTTGGGCCAGTTTCATCCGGGCTCCCCCTTCACTCGGTCTCTCCGCGCAAGAGTTCAGGCCTTACTTGCTCGATGTAGCGGGTGACCGCCAAGGTGGCCACCGACTCGCTGAGCAGGCCGAGCCCAAACAGCAAGGCCAAGGCTGCGATGCCGGTTTGACCGAGCGCTCCCCAATCGGACAAGACAGCCCCCAGGCCCGTCTCGGGGTAGCTCTGTCCCTCGGCCGAGTGAACTGCCAACTCATGCCCATGCCGGTGTGCTTCTGCATGTGACCCGGGCAGGCTGGCTGCCCAGTCCCCCGTGCTCCAACCGATCACACCGAAGGAAATACTGACTGAGAGCAGTAGAGCCAGCATTGGTGCAAGGCACGCCCGCCAGCTGATCGACCAGTTGCGAAAAAGGCGGTGGAACAGCCACCAGCCGACCGCGACCTCCAGGCCCATCAGCAGCGAGTTGAGGCCAACCACCGTCAAACCGCCGTGACCAAGCAAGCTGAGCATGATATTGACCAGAAAAACGGTGATGAAGCCAAGCCACGGCCCGGCCAGGATCCCTGTGACGATGGTCAGGTTCAGGTGCAGCGGCAGCGGGCCGAGTGGCACTGACATGGTCAACAGCATACAGGCGCCGAGAGCACCCAAAAGCGGCAGGCGCATGCTCCGCCTGCCCCTGCCCTCATGACGCAACGCTACCAGCAGCCATACAAGCGCCAGCAAATCTGCCAATAGCCACCACGACCAAGGCAGAACACCATCAGGCAGATGAATGTGACTAATGTTCATTACCTCCCCAGCGGTTCCAATCGGACAATGCCTATTGGACATTTATCCCACTAGAGTATTGCCCAATCGGCTCCTTTACAGTCAGTTGCAGGCAACAATTCCCGCGCACCCGCATGCTGCCCTTCCGGATTCTGCCGGACCCGTGACTACTGCCCCTACTATTGCCGTTCAAACCACAGGTTGCGCACACGATTCCCGGACCAGACCATGCCAATGATCTGGTCATGCTCATCTCGCCGGAAGCTCACATCGCCCAGGCGGGCACTGCCGCCAATGAAGGCATCAGCCCCGGCTGGGATTAGGGTGGTGTCGCTGTGTCGCTGATGCCTAACCACCAGACTACCATCCAACACCAGCAGCTGATAATCTGCAGCCAGTTCCTCGCAGCGATAATTTCCCGCATACTCCCGCAGCTTCTCCGGGTCCAGGCGAAACTCGGGGCGCCGCCGCACACCCAGGTTCATTCGCGGCGACTGCAGGGCCAGACCGCTGATTCTGCCCTTCCCGTCACGCTGTCCCAAAATGCGCATTCCTGACTCTGAACACGTCCAGGTCTCGCGGTCGGTTGGCAGCAGCTGGACCTGCTGTCCCTGCCAGAGGAGGGTTAGCCCAGCCCCTGCCTGTTCGATGGTCAACTGGCTACCGTCCGTGAGTAGAAAATACTCGCCACAGTAATCCTCCGGCAATGGCAGGGCTACGGCTGCAGACGTCTGCCGTAGCTCGGGCAGAATCACCTCCGCCACTCTATGAGCCAAATCGCGCGGAACTGCCGGAGCGAAATTGCAGAGAACGACGATCCCGAGCCCATGCTCCGGGAAGCGGCCACACCAGGTTCGAAAACCGGCATCTGCCCCACTGTGACCGACCTCCCGCTGACCGCGGTACTCCGAGAGCATCAGGCCAAGACCGTACTCGGTCGGCTGCTCGTTCGCCAGCAGGAAGGGGGTCTCCATCTGGCGCAGTGCCGCCTCGTCCCCCACCGCCAACTGCTCGAAGTTCGACAGCCACTTAGCCAAGTCAAGGACGGTGGTGAACAGGCCGGTAGCCCCCACGTTGGCGTAGTTGAGTATACTCTTGCGCCACCCGCCGCCGGCCCTAGGTGCGTAAGAATAGGCTCGACCAGGGACGATCTCTTCGTGGTCATCATGGAAATGCGTGGCTGCCATGTCAAGGGGCTGGAAGATGCGCTCTTGGCAAAACCGTCGCAGGTTCTTGCCGCTAACCTTGGCCACTATCTCAGCCGCCAGGGTGAAGCCGGTGTTGCAGTAAAGGTACTCGGCTCCGGGCTCAAAATTGAGATGGCGCTGCCGCTCCACCAATTTCAGAATGTGTTCACGCGTGATCACATCGTCCATACGCCAGCCGGCTGCCACCAGGAGCTCCCATTGGTCGCGCAGCCCGCTGGTATGGTGCAACAAGTGCCAAAGGTTGATCTCATGACCGAAGTCCGGCAGGTCGGGCAAATAGCGATGGATATCCGCGTGCAGGTCCAGCAGACCATCCTGCACCAGCAACATCACCGCCATGGCCGTGAACTGTTTGGATACTGAGGCGACATGGAACACGGTTTGCGGCGTGATCGGCTGGCCATATTCCAGATTGGCCAAGCCGTAGCCCTTGGCGTAGACGACTTCGCCGTGCAGCAGCACGGCCAGAGCAGCGCCGGGGCTACCCGGCTGATCCCAGGGAGCGAAGACTTGATCAATCTGCTGTTTCTGATCTGCAGGCAAGTTCATAACTGATTCCCCCTCTCACTCACTGGGTCCATTATATCTATTCAGGCTGCTGGGAAGAAAGAAGCCCTCCGGCAAGCCGGAGGGCTGATTGGGCTCGGTAGTCAGTTATTCCTCGACGATCAACACCAGGTTGCTGCCGCCCTGGGCGGGATAGGAGAGGAGCAGCGGGCCGCTCAGTTCCACCTGCACCTGCTGGCCAACCTTCAGATCAGCGCCAACGGCCGGAATGCGCGTCTCTCCCTGCAGGCGAAGGATTTCTGCGTCAGCCGCAAGCGTGACCCAGACCAGCGTCGGCTCGCCACTCTGCATGGCCGGTCCAGCCACCAGAATGCGCGTCCGTTCGCCGCCAGAGATCTCCTGTATCTTGCCGGTGAGTATATCCGCTTGCTGCTCAGCCTGTTCCAACACGACGATCAAGCTGGCGCTGCCTTGGGCTGGATAGGACTCCATAATGGGACCAGCCAGTTCCACTTCCACTGACTGACCAACTTCGAGGTCCGAGGTGTGTACCAAGCGTTTAGTCCAGCGATTGCCCCAGCGCAGGGCAGTGTCCCGAGAGACAGTCAACCAGATCAGATAAGGCTCGCCATTTTGCATCGCCGGACCGGCGAAAAGGATGCGGGTGCGGTCCCCAGCCTCTATCTGCTGAATTGTGCCAATCATGCTCTCCTGCTCAGCGGGCTCGCATGACTCGGATTCCTTGAGAGAGGCGGCAGAGACCAATTGCATGGCTGGATCAGCCTGGCTGCCGGCCTCACAGAACCCGAGAATGGTGGAGAGAGCATCGGCCGTAATGTAGGCGTGACCGCGATAGAGCATTGGCGCTTTGGCCATGGCAATCAGGTTGCGTACCAGGTAGCGCACGCCGTTCTCATTCATCTCTGCCTTCTGTTCTCCGACCGAAAAGATAGCCATTCTGTCCGGCATTTCCACCGTAGCTGTCTTCGTTTTGCCGGTCCAATGCACCCTACCACCGGCAGCCTTGACAACTGCCTTCAGCGGAACGTAAAGGATGCCGTCCTGCACGAGCGGACCCTGGCTGAAGTTGACCGACTGACCATCGATCATCATGCTGGTCGGCAGGGCACGGGTAGCGGAGACCATGGTGGGAGTTGACCCCACCTCGCCGTTGTCAGGGGCAGCCTTGAGATCTTCCACCACAATCGCCTTGGTCATGAAGATGGACACCTCATCGGACAGTTTACCGGTGACCGCTACTTGTTGACCCAGGTATTCTGCGAACTGCTCTTGATCGCCAATCAGGCGATAACCGGCAACCGCATAGAAACCACTTTCCACTTGCACCCAGGTCAGCTCTCCTGTCAAGGTCAGCTGCTCCTGCAACTTGATCTCTTCCACTTCGATCGCCTTGGTCATGTAAATCGACATCTGATCAGAGAAGGTTCCGCTCACCTGGACCTGCAGTCCCAGGTACTCTGCGAACTGTTCCTGATCACCGATCAGGCGATAGCCGGCGACGGCGTAGAAGCCGCCCTCCAAGTCCTCATGCGTCACCACGCCGGTGATGGTTTGCAGGCTTTCACTGGAGGTAACAGCCTGTTCCGGGGCACGAATGATCGTAGGCAGGTCGACAGCCATCACCGGGGTGGCGCCCACCATGGCAAGGCAGACTGAAGCTGCACCAATAGTTCTCTTCCAATTCTGCATTTGTTTCACTCCTTCAGGTGTCATCTGGAGGATTAGACGCAGACACTATGCAGGTAGTTCCCGGGTTGCCCAAGATTTCCTCATTACCCGGAAAGATGGGTATTCTTCCAGTCAGCGTAGCCCGGGAAAACCCAACTGTCGCAACGCCTCGTAGGCCACGATGGCCACTGAGTTGGACAGATTAAGCGAGCGGGCCGCGTCGATCATCGGTATGCGCAGGGCCGTTTCCAGATGGGAGTGAATCAAGTCTTCCGGCAAGCCCTTTGTCTCCTTGCCAAAGACAAGGAAATCATCCGCGCCAAAACAGATGTCCGAATGACGGCGTTCCGCTTTTGTGGAAGCGTACCAGAACGTGCTGGCCGGATAAGCTGCCCAAAGCTCTTCCAGCCGCTCATGCCGGCTGATCTCAACCAGATGCCAATAATCCAACCCTGCCCGCTTCACCCACTTGTCGGCGATGGAGAAACCAAGCTTGCCCACCAGGTGCAGCTTGATTCCGGTTGCTGCGCAGGTGCGGGCGATGTTTCCGGTGTTTTGCGGAATCTCCGGCTCCACCAATGCGATATGTAGCATGTCAAAACCCCCAAATTGATTGCTCCGAGTGTCAGCCAGAGGCGCCCCCCAGCGCTAGAACCACTATGCCTATGTTACCAAAAAACGCACGAGGGCGGCAGCTCAGTGCGCAATCAAGCAGATGGGCAGTCGCAAGTGCCTATCTGCTAGCGGGCGCCATGCATGGCGCCCCTACGATAATGATGCATGTCACGGTCACTTGTAGTGATCGCATGGACGCAGGCCCTTGCGTCCCGATGTCCCGGTCACTCGTAGGGGTCGCATGCATGCGACCCGCTCGGGTGCTACAATGCAACCCATCGACAGCCTTCGCGCATCCAAGAGCAAGAGAGACGACGGTCGTCGTCTCTCTTGCTCTGTTCAGGGAGTGTTATTGCGACAGCCCCTTCCCGCTGATTGACGTTACCCTGTCTCCAGGCCGGTACAGCTATGCTGCCAGCCAGAAGAAGACTGCTGCAGCCAAGCCGTCGATCAGGAACCAGTGCCACAATCGCCAGATAAAGAGACCACCGGTCTCAAACTGCTCGGACGGAATGATGTTCTGCTCAATGCGTTGTCTGATCTGCGCACGCAATCGCTTGTCCAGGGGCTGATCGGGTTGCCAGCCTTCAATCCGTTGCTGCAGTTGCTGCACACGGATGATGCGCACCGGGCTGTGTTGCTCGCCCTGAATGTCCGTGTGCGGGTTGGTCATCACCAGAAAATCGACAATCGGCACATAGAGATCGTGCAGCACACTGCGCAATACCTTGCGATGACGTTCCACCTGCTCCGCCGGGCTTTCCCACGCCTTGGCGTTGCCGTCCGCGTCAACGCGCAACCACTCGCCGGAAGGCTTAATCACCACTTTGCCCCGCCAGTTCTTCGTTTCCAGGTTGAACACGCCGTTTGGGCCGACGACGATGTGATCGAACTCCTGTGATTTGGGCAATTGCCGCTCCAGAGACCGCAGGTGCACGCCGTGATAACCGACGTACTGCTTCGTCTTCAGCCCCTCGATTACGGCTTCGACGGCCTTCTCTCCCTCCCTGCCACCGGCGCGTACTGCCTCTTCCTGCTCAGTCAGTCGCTCTCCGTGCCAGTAGCTGTCGGGACGCAGGTCGCGCAGACCTGCCGACGGTCGCTGGTAATCCCCCACCAGTAGACCAAAAGCACCGATAAGCAGCAGTGGCCAACCAAGCCAGCCCAACTGGAGGAATGTGCCGAGTCCAATGTCCGGAGAGGGGGCAAACAGATAGAAGGTCAGCCAGACCAAAACCAGACCGATCAGGCGGCCCGGCCGAAGCAAACGCTTCGCCCGCGGGACAAACCCGCCTACCATCATGTTCGCTCCAAACAGGAAGGGCACCGACAAAAAGACCTCCGGATGATCCAGCTGCGGCAAGGCAGTCTGCAGATAATCGAGGATCATCACTGACAAGCCGAGCGTGGCTGCCCCCAGCAAGCGCAAGGGGTGCAAAGGCACTCCTGCTCCCAGGGCATAAAGCGCCACCAGAATGACGGCCGCAGACAGTGGCCAAATGCTCAACCAAAAAGGCACAATCAGCACGGCCAGCCCGATCAAGCCCCACTTCACTTCTCTAGAATCCAACAATTTCTCCACGCCTTCACTCCTCTCCACTGGCATTGCGCGTTCCGGGTCGCATGCACGCGACCCCTACGGCTGAAAATGAGCTCTAGGGCGTTCCGGGTCGCATGCATGCGACCC
>JAEZJZ010000094.1 GCA_023436245.1 Bacillota bacterium
ACACCCGATTGACCAGATGGTCAATCGGGTGTACTTGCCCCAATGCAAATTTGCGATTACTTCTGCAGCATGGTGGCGAGGTCTGCTGCCGCATCGCCGGTGAGCTTCAGGTTGAAGTGCTGCTGCAACACGTTCAACACGCCCGGGGTGATGAATTCCGGCGGCTTGGGTCCGATGTAGATGTTCTGTACTCCCAAGCTGAACAGTCCCAACAGAATGGCCACTGCTTTCTGCTCGAACCAGGAGAGGACGATGGACAAAGGCAAATCATTGACACTGCACTCAAATGCGTCGGCGAGAGCCACCGCGATCTTCACGGCAGAAATCGAGTTATTGCACTGGCCGAGGTCGATGTAGCGTGGAATGTTGGTGCCTGGCACCGTGCCATAGTCGACGTCATTGAAGCGGAACTTTCCGCAGGAGGTGGTCAGAATCACGCAGTCGTCTGGCAACGACGTGGCCAGTTCGCGGTAATAGTCGCCGCCCTTGCCAGGAGCATCGCAGCCGGCGATGGTGAAGAAGCGGCTGATCTTGCCGGCCTTCACTGCCTCGATGATTTCCGGAGCGATGGCCAGCACGTTCTGGTGATGGAAGCCGGTCGACAGCGTCTTGTCAGAAGCGATGTTGGCTTCCGGCAGGGCGAGCGCCTTGGCAATCAGCGGGGAGAAGTCGTCGTTCTCAACCTTCTGCACGTTCTCCAGGCCGGCAACATCGTAGGACCAGAAGCGGTCGCCATAGGTGCCACGAATCGGCATCACGCAGTTGGTCGTTCCCAGGATGACGCCTGGAAACTCCTCAAACACTTTGCGCTGATCAAACCAGGACTTGCCCACGTTGCCCTTCAGGTGCGGGTATTTGCGCAGTTCTGGATAGCCGTGCGCTGGCAGCATTTCTGAATGGGTGTAGATGTTGATGCCCTTGCCTTCAGACTGCTTCAGCAACTGCTCCAACGCGAACAGGTTGTGGCCGGTAACCAAAATGCAGTGACCCTCGATCTTGTCTTCGGTGACGGTTGCGGGCTGTGGCACACCCAACAGATCTGTATGTGCCCGATCCAGCAGTTCCATCACCTTGATGGTGGCTGTACCAACCTTCATGGCCATGGCGATATGCTCATCCAAGTTGAAGTTGACGTTGGTCAACGACATATACAGCGCTTCGTGGGTGATCGCGTCAACCTCCGGGTCGCTGTAGCCGAGCTGCCGGGCATGCGTTGCGTAGGCCGCAATTCCCTTGAGTGCGAAGATCATGGTGTCCTGCAGGCTGGCGATGTCCTCGTTCTTGCCGCAGACACCGACCTTGGTGCAGCCGCCTTTAGGAGTTTGCTCACACTGATAACAGAACATGATTTAGTCATCCCTTCCATCATGTATTTAGTTAGCATGGTTAACTATTTCGTTATCAGTCTATCGCAGACCACTTTTTCTGTATGTGATCCAGGTCACAAACTATGCAGGTTTTTCGAAGCAATACTCTCACTACCTAGAGCCGCGTACCGGGACAGATTCTTCGCTGCGCTCAGAATGACACCCGCCAGGATACCCCTCTTCGGCTGAGTCGAGCTCGTTTCATTACTCCCGTGGCAGCCAGGCGGGGCGGCGCGTCAGCCTGACAGAACGGCGTGGTGGTCAAGACGAGGGACTCTTCCCTCTGCAGGAAAGAAATGTGCATCTGGGGCAGAAAGGTCCGTCCCCATCGCCACACGAAAAAGCGGGGCCGCTTCGGCCCCGCTTAGCGATCTGCCGGATTCTCGCTCTACCTGTTGATCGCCGTGATGCGGCCGTCGACCTTGGCGTTGATCTCGCCCTGCGCCCGAATGTAGTCCATCAGGACGACATCCAGGCTGATGCCGGTGTTGACGAGGTCGGTTCCTTCTGCGAAGGCGGTAAAGCCGTCGCCGCCGGCCGCAGTGAAGTCGTTGGTGGCCACAGTGTAGACCTTGTTCGAGTCAAGCAATATGCCATTAACCTTCACTTCCACCACGCGCTCGCCGGCTGGCTTGCTCGGGTCAAAGCTGAAGGTGAGGCCGGAGACTTGCATGAAGCCGCCGTTGGTCTCCGGATAGAGACGTACGGAGTGCTCAAGCACCGAGACGAGCTGGGCACCAGTCAACTTGATGGTTGCCAAGGTGTTGCCGAACGGCAACACTGTTTTGATCGCGTTGACGTTGATATCCCCAACCGGAATACTGGCCCGGATGCCGCCGCCGTTGGTCATTGCCACGTCAGCGTCGGTGCTCTCGCGCATCACGTCAGCAATTAGGTTGCCCAGGTTAGTTTCTTTGGCGCGCACGTTAGCTCGCTCACCATCCAGCGCGGTGACGGCTTTACCGATGACCGCCTGCATTTCCGCCTGTACCCGCTCGGAAACGGCGCCGGCCAGCTTGCCGGTGCGGGGGGAGGTAGCGATGGTCGAGTCAAAGTCAACCGGGGTGCTGATCACATCGACCAGTTGACCCTTGTAGAAAATCAGGTTCTCGCGACCGACATGCTTCGTCCACTCGCCGGTCTGTGCGATGTAAGTGTTGTTCACCTTTTCGGCGATGAGTGCTTCGGTATGGCTGTGTCCGCCTATGATCATGTCGATTCCGGGCACCTCTGCCGCCAACTTCTTGTCTTCATCGTACCCCAAGTGGGTCAAGGCGACGACGCAGTCAACTTCCGGCAGATCCGCAACCAAGGCTTGGGCGGTCAGGGCCGGGTCCGCAAAGGTCAGTCCCACCACGTTCTTTGGATGAGTGAGGGTGGGAGTGTCCACGGAAGACAGGCCGAAGATGGCTATCTTCAAGCCAGCTACTTCGCGAATGACATAAGGCTGCAGAAGGAACTCCTCGCCTTCGCTTTCAGTGACTTTGATCACATTGGCGCTGACGATCTCGAAGGCAGCGTCTTGCTCTAAGGCCAGCAGATGGTCTTGGCCATAGTTGAAGTCGTGGTTGCCGGGAACCATCACGTCCACGCCGACAGAGTTCATCGCATTCACCACAGACGCGCCGTTGAAGAACTGCGCCTCATTGGTGCCGTGCAACGCATCTCCGGCGTCAAGCACTAGGGTGTTTGGGTTCTGGTTGCGCGTCTGTTCCACGATGGTGGCCACACGCTCCCAGCCCAATACGCCGTTCTCATCGTCCGCCAAAATGCGACCGTGGGTGTCGTTAGTATGTACGATCGTGATTGTCTCGGTCAAGGCCTCGCCCAGGGCATCCAGCAGTTGTCCGCGGGACAGTTCGGCGGACGGCCCGAGGTCCAGGGTGATTCCTGCACGTTTGGCCATGGCGAAGGCATCTAGTGCACTGAGTACGGCAGAAGGATTGGCTCTGCCGTTGTTCAGCGTGACTACGCCTTGGCTGATCGCTGCCTGCAGTGGCTTATAGGCCCAGTGGCCACTGGCCAAGTCAAGAACGGCCACAGGTTCCGACGGGATAGGCCAGGCCAGGGCGCGTTGCAGCAAGGAAGCCAGTTCGGCTTTGGTGACTGGGGCATCCAGTTCCAGCCCCTGGGGTCTGCCGCCAAGTAGCCCAATCTGCTGCATCCAAATGACGTGGTGGGTGTAGTCAACATTGGCTGCACGGACGAGACCGGCGGCCGGGGTCAGCAGCAGGAGTACTGCCAGACATACGGCCAACGAACGTTTGAACATGCATTTCCCCTCCCTAAAATGATGATGGACATCCTGGGCCAGATCCAAACTTCGCCTGAATCTGACACCGCCATCATATTTCTGCAGCCAGCCGTGGTATCCCTGGCAACGGTGGAGATTTTGTTGGGAAATTATACATTAAGCTATCACTGAGCGTGGGAACGCGATAGCAGTGAGTGGCGACGGGCAATTGTCTATACCTATGGGCAGGGAGTATAATTAAACATTCAACTGAGGAAAGGTGGCATCCCGCATGCAGGCTATTCTAGAGGTTAGCGGGTTATCCAAGAGCTTTGGCAAACTGGCTGCGGTCAATGATGTGAGTTTCCAAGTGATGGAGGGCGAGTCCTTTGGCTTGCTCGGTCCGAACGGAGCTGGCAAATCGACCACCATCAGCTTGCATTTTGGCCTGCTCACTCCAGATAAGGGTAGTATTCTGGTTTCTGGGCAGACGATGCAGGCGAATCCGCTTGCCGTCAAACGCTGCTTGGGCTATGTGCCACAGGAGATCGCCCTTTATCCAGAGCTGACTGCCCAGGAGAACTTGGCCTTCTGGGGCCGGCTGTACGGTCTGTCTGGCGCCAATCTGCAATCGCGCATTTTTGAAGTCTTGGAAGTTGTGGGCTTGTCCGAGCGGGCCCGCGGCAAGGTTGGCACCTTCTCTGGCGGCATGAAGCGCCGCATCAATATCGCAGCGGCGCTCCTGCACCAGCCCAGACTGCTGATTATGGATGAGCCGACCGTCGGCATTGACCCCCAATCGCGCAATCACATTTTGGAGACGGTGAAGCAACTGAATCAACAAGGGATGACCGTCATCTACACCAGTCATTACATGGAGGAGGTTGAGTACCTCTGCACCCGCATCGGGATCATCGATCACGGGCAGATTATTGCCCTCGGCACGGTGGCGGAGCTGCGGGGGATCGTGGGAGAGGACTCTGAGATTGTCCTCACCGTGCAGGGGCTGGCGCAGGAGCGTCTACCGGCCCTGAACCAGTTGCCGCATGTGCGTCAAGTGAGGCTGCAAGGCGACGACCTGGTGGTGGTCAGCCCACAACCAGCGTTGGCGCTGGGCGGAATTTCCACTCTCCTGGCCGAACAGGGAGTCAGCATGCGGTCAATCAGAGTGAGCGAGCCGAACCTGGAAAGCGTATTCCTGCATCTGACCGGCCGCGCCCTGCGTGATTAGGAGGTAGATGATGCAAGCCTTACTGATCACTTGGAAAGACCTGCGCATTGCCTATCGCGATCGCACCGGTCTGCTGATGCTTTTGGCGATGCCGCTGATTTTGATCGCGGTGTTGGGGGCAGTCTTTGGTAGCGCGTTCAGCGATGCCCCCACTATAGCCGCCATCCCCATCGCGGTGGTGGACTTGGACAAGACGCAGTTTTCGGAAGCACTCTGGAGCGTGCTTTCTGGAGACGAGCTGGCTGACCTGATTGTGGCCAAGCAGCTTACTCAGAGCGAAGCGGAGGCCGAACTGCAGCAAGGCAATTTGGCTGGGGCGCTGGTCATTCCAGCCGGCTTTTCTGACAGCGTGCTGGGTAGTGGTTCCAGTGAACTGCTCGTGCTCCGCGATCCTGGACAGGAGTTTCAGGCCAGCGTGCTGCAGTCGATCGCGCAGGCCTTTGCCGATCAACTGACTTCGGCGCGCCTGACCGTGCAGGAAGCACTGCAGACCGGTCAGAACATTGACCCGGTGCAGTTGGGCCAGCAAGTGGCCCAACTGGTGGTGGAGTCCAGGGTTAGGTTGGAGCGGGAGGTGGTTGTGCCGGGCGCAGCCATCAGCTCCTTTCAGTACTACACCTTCGGCATGGCCTGCATGTTTCTGTTGATGGCAGGCAACTTCGGGCTGCAGTCGCTGGCGGAGGAGGAGAAGAAGCAGACCTACGCGCGCATGATGGCCACTCCCACCACCAGGTTCAACTATCTGTTAGGGAAAGTGGGGGGACAGGTGGCCCTGGCCTTCACGCAGTTTCTCATCCTGGCGGTGGGCACCAGATTGATCTACGGGGTCTTCTGGGGAAGTTGGCCGGCGGTACTGATGGTTGGCTTTGCTTACTCACTGACCGTGGGCGGACTCTCGATTCTGGTCAGTTCACTGGTGCGGAGCGGGGCAGCCGCCCTCAGTGGTTGGATGATTGGCGTGCAGGTCGGCACCGCCCTCGGGGGTGGCATGGTGCCCCTCTACGTTTTTCCGGACTTCATGCAGCAGGTAGCCATGATTAGCCCCGTGTTTTGGGGGCTGAAGAGCTTCTTGGCTCTGGGTATGGGGCAACCCATGCCGTGGGAGTATGTGTTGCCACTCCTCGTGATCGGCGTTATCTCCATTTTGCTGGGCCTGACGCGTCTGGCTAAGAATTAGGAGGCGAGGAAGATGCAAGTTCTGACCATCGCCTGGCGCACGTTGCGTTCACTCTATGCTGACAAGAAGAACTTAATGGTGATGCTGCTCATGCCTTTGGCGTTCAGCTTGGTATTCGGACTGCTGCTGGGCGGCAACAAGGCCACTGACACCACCAAGTATCAGGTGGCTTTGTATGCGCCAGAGACGGAAGGGCCGAGCGCGAGCCTGCGTCAGGCACTGTCCGGTCACCCGCACATCATTCTGACCGAGGTGGCCGGCGAAGCAGCCGCGCGCCAGTTGGTGGAATCGAGCCAAGTGGCTGCGGCCGTGCTGGTGCCGGCGGACTTCAATGAGCAGGTAAAGGCGCTCAGCGCGCCGACAGTGAAACTGGTGCGGGAAGCCGACAGCAATCTGTTCCTGGCACTGGAACAGGAGTTGCAGCAGGTCTTTTCCCATCTGACCAGTTCGGCAATCACCGCCAACTTGACTACCGGCGCGGATGCGGAAGCTTGGCAGGCAGCGTTTGATCGCACCATGACTGCTTGGCAGGAGCCGCCACTTAGGGTGCAGGTACGTGACGCAGTTCAGCCGAAAGCTGGCATTGCCGCCAGCTCGGCCATTGGCCTGGGCTTTGTGATCATGTTCGTGATGATGGGGCAGTCCATGGCCGCCGGCAGCATTTTGGAGGAGAAGGGTGTTGGCACTTGGCAGCGAATCATCGCCGCACCAGTTACCCGCGGCCAAGTCCTGCTGGGCTATATCCTGGGCTACTTCGTCAGCGGCTGGGTGCAGTTCTTGATCCTGATGCTGCTGGAGAGGTTCATGTTTGGCGCCAGCTTCGGCAGCGGGCTACCCTTGATTCTCCTGACCACTTTGATGATCTTCTGTTCAGTGACTGCCGGCATGGCCATCGCTGGAGTGGTGAAGAGCTATCAGCAGCAGCAGGCTGTCTCCGTCATCGCCCTGAACGTGACTAGCATGTTGGGTGGACTGTTTTTTCCCATTGAGATGTTCAACCCGGCAATGGTCAAGCTGGCGATGCTGACGCCTCAGTACTGGGCCAGGCGCGGCTACGTGGAGCTCGTGCTGCGGGGCGCCGATTGGCAGGCCCTGCAGCTGCCACTGCTGGTGTTGGCCGGTTTCAGCCTAGTCTTCTTCGTGATTGGTCGTCGCGGGGTGCGAGCGGAATAGGCTAGGCATGCGAGGAATAGCAAGAGGGCGGGG
>JAEZJZ010000111.1 GCA_023436245.1 Bacillota bacterium
TTCATTTTGTCCTCTGTAGCGGCGCGGCATGCCGAGCCAATCCCGGCACCACAGCATGCTGTGGTGCTACGATCCCAGGGAGGAGCGACTTTCTGAACGCTCTCGCATGCTGCGGCATCTGCGGTGAGCGAGAAAGTGACCGGTGTTCAACGTACGTTCATGTCCGAATCACCGACCACCCCATTCTTGACAGTAATCCACTGTCAAGAATGGGGTGGTTCTGTCTGTCGATGACAGCACTCAACTGTCACACGGCTCTCCGGTTTCTGCTGCGGCCACCATCCCTCTGTGCCGCCGGCCAGCCAGCACTAAGCCTGAAACGATGAGCATGCCGCCGAGCAGGATATGCCAAGTAATCGCCTCCGCCAGCAGCAGGCTGGAGAGAATCATGGTGTAGAGCGGCTGCAAGTACTGAAAGGCAGCGGTGCGCGACGCGTCCAGCCTAGCGAGGGCATAGTACCAACCAGCATAGCCAATCACCGTGCAGAAGGTAGCCAGGAAGAGCACAGCCACCCACCCGGCCAGGGACAACTGCGGTAGTTGTGTCACCAACCCAGCCTGCAGACCAAGGGGCAACAGTCCGATTGCTCCGATGATGCCCACCCAGGCAGCGACGGCGAAGGGCGGGTATTTGCCCGCCATCCTGCCTCCGAGCACGGTGAACAGCGCCCAGCCGAAGGCATTAAGGACCATGATGCCATTGCCCAGTAGGTATCCAGAGTCCCAGAGGCTGCTGAGAGAGCCCTTAGTCACAACCAGAATGACCCCAGCGTAACTTACGATGATGCCCAGTAATTGGTTGCGCCCCAGACGGGAACGGAAAAGTAGACTGGAGAGAATGGCTACCGCAAGGGGCGAGGTAGCGATGATCAACGATGCATTGGTTGCGGTGGTCATCGCGATTGCGGTGTATTGCACCCAAAAGTGCAGGGTAACTCCCAGCATAGCAAGACCGATCATCCCCGGCCAGTCCTGGCGGTCGATTCGCGCCCGGGTCCGGGGGGCAAGCAGGAAAACCAATGCGTAGAGTAAGGCGCTGATCACGAAACGCAGACTGGCCAGGCTGAGCGGCGCCAACTCAGCCAGAGCGTATTTGGCCGCTGCGAAGGAACTCCCCCAGAAGAGTGTGGTCAAGAGCAGTATCGCTAACAGACCAGGCGTGTATACGTTGGGCTTCTCCATGTCGTTTGCACCTCTATCGTGACTAAGCTAGAAGGCAACAGAGGCGAAAATCATCCGTGCCCCATTCAGTATAGCAGAGGGTGCAGCGTCAGCGTGATGCTATTCGCCAAAAGGCAGATAGCAACGGCAACGCCGTCCGAGCGATGATAAAGGCACACCCCTCGGCGAACCGAGGGGTGAAACTGCTATAGGTACTTTTCCAGCCACTGCACGATCTGGTCGAGGCGATGCAGCCGGTGCCACGGCTGCCCATTGCGGCTCATGCCATGGAACTCGTTTGGGTAGCGGACGAAGCGAATGGGTGCCTTGTTCAGGAACTTCACTGCCGTATAAAGCATTTGTCCCTGTTCAATCGGGCAGCGCAGGTCGCCTTCCTGCACCTCAAGCAACATCGGCGTCTGGATGTTCTCCACATAGGTCCAGGGCGACTGCTGCTTATACCAGCTGTCGTCATTCCAAGGGCGAACCCCCTTGGCCCGCCGCATCCACAGCCAACCACCGTCCGTGGTGCCGACTTCGCCGGCCCAATAGACAACCGGACGGCTGCAGATAGCTGCCTTGAAGCGATTGGTGTGTCCGACCGCCCAAGCCGTCATGTATCCGCCATAGGAGCCGCCGCCGATGGCCACCCGGTCGGCATCAATCCAAGGGTATTGTTTCAAAGCCGCATCGACGCCAGCCAGCACGTCGATGTAGTCGAGATTGCCCCACTCGTACTGAATGGCCCGGCAGAAGTCCTCGCCATAACCCTGCGAGCCACGCGGGTTCGTGAAGATCACGCCATAGCCCTGGGCTGCCATCAACTGAAATTCAAAGAAGAACGAGCATGAGTACATCATCATCGGCCCACCATGGACTTCGATGATGGCCGGATACTGCTGACCGGCAGTGAAGCCGATCGGCTTCATCACCCAGCCGTCAACTTGCGGCCCGCCTTCCGCCTGGAAGTAGTACCGCTCCGGCTCCACCAGCAGCAACTCTCCCAACAGATCACGGTTGACATCCGTTAGGCGCTGGGTATCGCCTGTGAGTGCTCCCAGGTAGATGTCAGAGGGGTTGGTGTGATGGGAGATAGCCAAGGCGACCTTATCTTGGCTCGAGCTTAAGCTGAAGGCCGTGACCACCTGATCTCCCATGGTCACCTGCTGCACGGTACCATCCATGCTCACCTGCACCAGCTGCACCGTGCCGTCGATGGAAGCCGGAGCAAACACGGATTGCCCGTCGTTAGCCCAGACAAGCGGCAAACTGGCGCCAGGGGCTAAATCGGACAGGCCGAGATGGCCAAATGGCCGGTCAAACCCCGGAGCAAGCAAACGCGCTTCACCGCCGGCAGCTGGCATCACGTAGAGCTTGACGTTGTCATAACCCATGTCCTCCGGGTAAGTGGCAGTGAAGGCAATCTGCTGCCCGTCTGGACTGTAGACTGCGTCACCCACACCACGTTCACCACCGGCCACCAACTCTACTTCGCCACCGCTGACCGGAATGCGATACAACTGATGCTTCCAAGCTTCCCGATCATAGTCTTCTCCCCGCATGGAGAGGAATAGGATCTGCTGACCGTCCGCACTGATATCGGCAATGCCGCCAACCTGGTACGGCCAATCAGTCAACTGCTTCGCTTCCGCCCCTTCCTGTAGATCCTGCACGCAGAGCTGGGCCCGCTTGTCCAGGAAGTAGCCGACACCGTCCAGCTTATAGAACAACTCGTCGATTACCTTGACGTCCTTGTTGTATTTCTTGTAGAGATCCTTTTCGTCTTGTTCCTTCACTTCCGGCTGCAGTCCCTCTCTAGACAGATAGGCCACCAGGGCAAAACCCTGCCCACTCGGCATCCACTGGAACTGACCGACGCCACCCTGTATCTTCGTTACCTGGCGCGCCTCGCCACCGTCCACCGGCATCACCCAGATCTGAGACTGTCCGCTGCGGCGAGACAGGAAAGCCACCGTTCGCCCATCGGGGCTGAAACGGGGGCGGGAGTCATTGCTGCTGCCAGTGAAGCGTACGGGCTTTTTGCCCTCCTGCACCAGCCAGAGCGCGGACTCGTATTGGTTCTTCTCAGAGTTGATCCAGGTTACGGTGTAGATGATCTTCTCCCCGCAGGGGCTGATCTGGGGGTCGCCTGCCAGCCTGAAGCGCAGCAGGTCTTCCGATTTAACTGGCCTTTTTTCAGGCATACGTTTCTCCTCCTTTGTCAACGACCGCAAGGGCCGTCCCTCTCACTGCATAAGGAACCCACTTCTCTATTCGACGGGAAATGCCGTCCTCCTGCCTGATGCTGGTAAACTGAGGGTATGGGCGCCAGGTCCAGATCCTTCGCTACGCTCAGGATGACCCCACAAGATGCACGCTCAGGATGACCTTCCTTCAAGCACAGCGCGCTCAACAGCGGTCAGGCAGATCAAATCAGTCCCTTCAACCTGCCGTACAGTACCCTCTGTCCACAGGCGCTGCATCGCTGATTCGAACTGCAGCTCGGTCCAGCCGGTCATCCGCTGCAGATCCCGAGCAGAAGCCAGCACCGAGGCATGCAGCAGAGCGGTCAAGACCTGCACCCGCGCCTCGGCTCGCGTCATCGACATCGCCAGAGGAATGATCTCTGACCATGCCCTATCCACCACGTCCCAGACATAACCGTAGCGCCGCCCTTCTTCCACCACCCCGACATGGCCGATATAGAACTTGCTGCGCAGATCATCCAGGTCGCCCGTCAGACGCGTGCAATCGACGCCACGCTGCCCCAATCGTCTTCGCAAATCCTGAATGAAGCAGGGCTCCACGCAGAGCAGGTCCAGAGCCTGCTTGGCGACGTAGGAGAGCGCACCTTCCTCATAGTCGACCAGATAGTCTTCAGGGTCACCGGTGCGCCCGCTGGCCCGATAGAAGGCGGGGAGAACGCTAGGGTACAGCAGGACTTTGCTTCCCCGCGCCAGGTTTCCGTAGAGAGCGTGCTTCTCGGTCGGAAGACGATCCTTCCACTGCCAGACCGGCCCCGGCTCACGCGTCACCGGACGCTTGTAGGCGGCGCGCAGGGACGGCAGGGGCAATTGCTTGCCCTTCGTAACCCAAGGCAGAACGACCTGAAGCTGTCGAATGAACTCACACGCGCCGGCATAGTCGGCTATCTCCTGATCATTTCCCAGGAAATGCGCCCGGTCTCGGACTGCCTGCCACTCTGCCAAATGCACATTGATCACCTTCCCTACCACTATCCCACGAACATATACGCAAGCCCTGTCCAGTAGACTGTAGCGAATGCCTGTCTGCAGGAGGGGTCTGCGATGTACTACCTGCTTTGTTCGGATCTGTTGTCTGCCCTTGGCTATGGTCAAATTCTCCCCTTGCTCAATCTATCCCTGCTGCAGCGAGGCCTCAATTTGTCAACTGTTGCCACTGGCGCAAGTTTGCTGCTCTTGGCATGCTTCGCCTTCAGCTTGCCTGCCGGCGTGTTCGCCGATCAGCTGGGTTGCAAGCCAGCCCTGGTAATCGGGGCATTACTGCAGACAGCATCCGCCTGGGGTCAGGTGAACACAACCACCACCTGGGGATTGTATGCGGCTAACCTGGCTGGTGGACTCGCACTAGCGCTCTTCTCCGGTGCCAAAGTGCCGATGTTGACGAGGTTAGCGCCCGAAGCCGAGCTGGGCGCCGCCATCGCCCGCAGCCGCGCGATCGGAGGGCTAGGCAGCGTAGCTGGGGCAGCGATGGCGGCTGCCTTCTGCTGGCAGAATGGCGAGCTACGCCAGATACTCTGGGTTGGCGCGCTGATCACCAGCTTGTCCATCATCCCATTGCTCTGGTTGCCAAATAGGCAAGCAGCCTCCAGGACGCCTGTTCATCGGCACCGCATCCAACGAACAGCTGGTCCGTTGCCCCGTCAGCTGGGCGTGCTGTTTCTGGCCTCAATCGGATACTCTCTGCTGACGCCATTCATCAACCTATTGCTCAGCCGGCGGGGGTTCCCCCCGGCAGCCATCAGTGCCAGTTTCTCCGTCTGGCAGCTGCTGCCCCTGCTCGCTTATCCCAGCGTAATCCGGTTATCCCGCATGCGCCGACAACCGCTGCCGCTCGCCCTACTGTCATTGGCGACAATCACCCTCTGCTTAGCTGGTCTTCTGCCTAAGGCACTCTGGTGGGGATTATGGCTCTGCTGGCAGGCTGCGTTGACCATCGTGCAGTGCCTGATGCATTCCAGCCTGGCGGCATCTACACGTCGCGCGACCAGCTTTGCCGGCCTGTCGATGCTGCAAACTCTGGCCGCTGTGATCGGCACACAGGTCGGCGGGCTGCTCCTACCGTCGCAGCCTTGGCTGTACCTCGTGTCAGCCGGTTGCTGCCTCAGCGCTTGCGTCCTGCTCGCCGCAGTGCGTCGCTAGACGCACAACGGCCACTTGACGCCACTCAGTGAACAGGAGTATAGTGGCGGCAAACAAGCACAACTGGAAGGGGCTGGACTGGGCGATGATTCTGGCCGAGCAATTGATGGACGTTGGCAAAGAGGACCTGCCTGCTCTGGCTTGTGGCCTAGGCGGAGAAGATCTGGCACAGTTGGTGGAGTGGCTCTCCGAAAAGGATGACAAACTGAGATACCAAGCGTTTCTGCTGCTCGAGCAACGTTCTCTGCAGACGCGCGACGTCTACCCCTTTTGGAATGCTTTTCACCAGAAGCTTACGAGCAGCAACTCCTATCAACGCAGCATCGGCTTGATGCTGCTTGCAGCGAATGCAAAGTGGGACAATGACCGGCTTCTGGACGGGATGATTGGCGAGTATCTGCTGTTGCTCTATGACGAAAAGCCGATCACCGTGCGCCAATGCCTGCAGTCGCTGCCGCGCATTCTAGCCTCTAAGCCTCACCTCAATCAAATTATCGCCAGCAGTGTAATTGCCATTGACTTGGCAGCCTGCCGCGAAACGATGCGTAAGTCCATTTTGATGGACATGATCGCTGTGCTAGCCACCGTGCGCCAGCAACAGACTAGCAACCAAATCGAGGCGTTCCTGGCAGAAGCGCTCGCGGGAGATGTTCTGGACAAGAAGGCTAAGAAGCAGGCTGAACAGATGCTGGGCGCAAGGTGACAGTCGTGAAGGTTTGTCTGGCAAGCAACTCACGAATCACAAGGTAAGAGGGGGTGGAACCGTCGTTCCACCCCCTTCTCAGATCTTGCTGCTACGGCTTCCAGAAGACCTTCATTTCCAGGCCCTTGCCCTCACCGCGAAGCAGCAGTTTCCAAGTGCCAGCACTCGTCAGTGGAACGCTCAAGTTGCCGGACTGCACTTTCAGCCCTGAACCCTTCCAGTCCTGTGACCAAACAGTCTCTCCCTGTGGGTTCTGCAGCATCATCACTGTGTCAATTTCTGTAGCATCAAACTCGTAGCTGAACTCTGCCTGACTTCCCAGGTCAGTTGCGGCTACATCCACCGAGAGGGCAACTAGCGAGTCGCTGAACTCAGCGCAGCTAAACGACGAGTCAGGAGTAGCACTGACGAGATAACCGTCCAACCATCCAGCCCGCAGTGCCACCTCTGATCCGAGGGTAGCCAGCAGGAGCAGGGCTGCCAGCCAGAGTGAGATTGACCGCGTGAGCTTCCTTGCTCCCAGCCGCGGCGGTATATCGCTCACGGGATGCATACGACCAATGCGACGCAGCAGCCAGAGGCCAACCAGCGCAGACAGCGCGGCCAAGCCGAACAGCCACGACGGCAGGACGCCTCCCGTGGCCAACCCCGGCCAGATGGCCACCCCAAAGCGGGACATCAGATTGGTGCCCATATGCAGGGCCACGGAAGGCCAAAGAGAACCGGTACGATAGGCCAGATAGCCGAGCGCGAGCCCGAGCAGGGTGGCTGGTAACAGGTTATTCATGCCGTTTAGGATGTGCATCGCACCAAACAGAACTCCGGTAATAACATAGGCAGACAGGCCACCATAGGCCTCCATGGCCCGCTGCATGAACCCACGGAAGAAGACCTCCTCGCAGATGGGAGCGAGCACCACTACTCCAAATCCGAACAGCAATGCCTGCGACAAGCTGACGGAGCCGGACGTGGTCGACATCGAAAACTGTCCCAGCGCCTGGTTGGTCCAGCTCTCAAGCAGGCTGAACAACACCGCAGTGAACAGCCAAAGCACCGCGCCGGCGGCAAAACAGGTGAAGAACAGGCGTCCACTAATCGGCTTCAGACGGAAGACCTCCCGCCACTGCCACCGCTGGCTCCAGGCCAACAACAAAACAGGCAGCAGGATATAGCCGAGCTCATTCACCCAGAGGTTGCCGCCTATTCCCAGGTACGGCATCAAGACAACACTGCCGCCCAACAACAACACCAACAACAGCAGGTACAGGCGCCCCGCTTGGCGAACGGTCGGCCCCAATGACTGATTTTGCATTCTCATCCCCCCAGGGTATCTCTACGTAGGGAAACCCGATCAGTTGCTGGTGAATCGATTCGGCACGAGCGCAAGTCGGCGCCTGCAAGGTAGTACTTCGGATATGGGGAACTGTTGCGCTAGAGCGTTAACCCTTTGAAGCCGAGATCGATCAGGGCCACTACAGCTAGCGTGAAGAACAGCCCTCACCGCATCCGGTGGGGCTGTTGGCGTCAACCGCCTCTTATCAGCGGGATTGGAACCGCCAAGCGTCAAGGCAGACTCTCAGCTCTCTTCTTCCTGCGGCTCTCCGAACAGAATCTTCATGTAATCCCGTCTGCCGTAGAGTATGCGCATGACATAAACGTCATCGCCCTCATGCCAGTAGAATATCAGATAGCTTCCGCACACCAAATAACGATAGTGCGTGCTTACGTCGATACTTGACGCCAAAGGCGCTCCGCTGTCAGGGAAATTCCCTAGCGAACGAATGGCCCTGGCTATCCGGGAGACGGTGTTGGAGGCAGCCGTGGAATTATCGAGATCCAGCGTGATGTAATCCCTGATACCTTGCAGGTCGTGCTGTGCTGCTGGGGATACATGCAGGTTCATCTCAAATCCCCAACGACTTCTCTACATCCTCGATGGAGAGCCAACCCTGTTCACGGCCAGCCCGATCGCCCTCGGCCAACTGCGATAGCAGCTTGATCGTGGCCTGCACTTTCTCGTAGTCTGCGATATCAAGCAGCGCGTAGCGCCCCCTACCATTCTTGGTCAGATAGACAGGCTCACCGGCAGCGACCTCCCGCAGAACCTCGCCGTAGTTCCGCAAATCGGAGACTGGTCTGATGTTCGGCATGGAATCACCCCCTTCTCGTTGACACTATTGTATGTAAATTCATCGTAAAATACAACGTAAGATTTTCATCACTTTGTTTTAAGCTCATATCTGAACACGACTCAGAGAACCAAGCGACTTCTGTTCAAAGAAACTGAGTCCGTTCTCCTCAGAGTTGTGCCACAAAGCCAACGCCACACAGCATCCGAGAGTTGTCATCAAAAGTGATACACCTTCCGGATTAAGACTTCAGTTCGGGCACGCTCTCGGGTGGTCTTCTCATTTGAGATATCTGCTCGAACGCGTAAGCGATCTCTATCAGTGTTGGTTCACTCCACGGCCTTCCCATAATTTCCATACCAACAGGAACGCCGAGAATAGCCTCGTCAGACCGAGTGGAAAATCCTGCCGGAACAACAATCGACGGAAATCCTGTCACTGAGCAAAGCGCACCGTTACGCTGCTGCTGGCTGCCGCCTCTCTTGCAGACCAACTGCTGCTGATGTGGATAGATTATGGCATCCAGTTCGTAGTCCGCCATCAGCTTCATCACCTTGGTCTGAGTTTTGGCACGCAGCACCAACTTCTCGTTGTAGATAGGGGTACCGAAGTCGAGCGATATCGCCCTCTCCAAATTGTGCTTGATTCCCGGGTGATAGCGGCCACTTGCCAAGACTTCGGCTAGCGAGTGCACTGGAGCGTAAGCGGCGAGAGCATTCAGGTAGCTGTTCAGATGATCCTTAAGTTCATCCAAGTGTACACTGACGCAGGAAGTGAGCCAATCGGAGTTGATATCCTCGGCGATTGCCGTCACCGTCGCGCCGTTTGCCCTGAGGATTTCTACGCACTGGAGAAAGACCCTATTGACCTGATGATGAGCATCATCCTTACCCAGAAAACTCTCTAGTAGCCCTATCCTCTTGCCCTTGAGTCCATCTCTGTTCAAGAATGCCGTATATGTTTCTGGAATCCTTCCGTGGCACCAGGCTGTTTGGTCATCCAACTGGTCATATCCGGCGATGACGTCAAGCAGGACGACAGCATCGCTAACTGTGCGGCAGATTGGACCGGCTGTATCCTGTGTCAAGGAATATGGCACTATCCCCGTCCGACTGACCAGTCCGACTGTCGGTCGAATGCCGACCAGGCTATTGGCTGACACTGGTGACCGGATCGAGTTGACTGTGTCAGTGCCAATGCCAATCAAGCCAAAGTTGGCAGCTATTGCGGCCCCGGTACCGTCGGAAGAACCCCCAGGTGTTCTGGTTAGGTCATAGGGATTTAGGGTCTGCCCCAAGATTGAGCTGACTGTTTCACCCCAGATCGCAAATTCATGCAAATTAGCTTTAGCTAGGATCAGGCCGCCCGCCGCTCGCATCTGCTTGACGATAGATGCATCTTCCTCTGGGACAAACCCCGCCAGACTCCGGGAGCCGGCTGTGGTCGCCATGTCGAATGTATCCACATTGTCTTTCAGGATAATCGGAATACCATGCAGCGGACCGATCAATCCTCCACTCTTCAGCGCAGCATCCAAAGCATCCGCCTCTAGCATTGCATTTGGATTGGCCAGAATGATGGCATTCAGCCTCGGGCCTTGCTGATCATAGGCGTCTATTCTCTGCAAATAGAACTCCACCAACTGGCGGCAGGTGACCTCCCCTGCCAGCATAGCCTTGTGTATCTCGGCCACAGTCGTCTCCAGAAATCTGAAGTCACTCAGAGTCATCCACCTCCTTGCGGCCTTCCCCAATACCTAAGATATCCCGTTCTCGGAACAGTCTTGAGACAGCCTCGTCGTAGTCGTAAAGCCTCTCGGACTTCTTAATCAGCTTTGCATACTTGGTGGCGTCGGAAAACAGCAGAATCAGATATTGCCACAACGCCTTCATTTTGAACAAGACATTCTTATCGCCAAAGAGTACTTCCTTATATCCTGCATAGATCCGGTCATGGAACTCTTTCATCAGTCCCTTGTCAACTCTGGGGCTATTTCTGATCTCGCCGGTCAACCCAGGATTGGTCAATAACCCCCGGCCAAGCATGATGGTGTCTACGCTCGGGAACTCAGCCACGAACGCTCGGTAATCCTGGGTTGTGGAGATGTCGCCATTATAGACAATCAGGTTCTTGCTCAGAACCAAAGCGTCCCGGAAGACGTTCAGGTTGGGCTTGCCTCGATAGAAGTCACTTCGAACTCTGGGGTGGATAATCAGCTCCGCTATGGGGTAGCGGTTGAATATCTCAATCAAGTCGTAGAACTCCTCCGGTTGATCTTTCCCGATCCTGATCTTCAAGGATATCCGGGACGTCAACTGGGCAAAGACCTCATCCAAGAACGCGTCCAGCTCTTCCCTTCTAGCGAGAAAACCGGCGCCCCGGTGCTTTGCCACCACCGTTCCAGAAGGACAGCCTAAGTTCAGGTTGATCTCGTCATATCCCATCAACCCTAGCTTCTTGACAGTATGGATAAAATCTTTGGCGTTGTTGGTCAGCAGTTGTGGAACCAAAATCAGCCCTTCATTGTTTTCCGGCAGAACATCATTCAGTTCCCGGGTCTTAAAACGCTCGCTTTGGTTCGCAACGATGAAGGGCGAAAAATACTTGTCCACGTTGTCGAACAGGGCATGATGAGCATTTCTGTAAATATACCCGGTCAAGCCTTCCATGGGTGCGAAGTAGAATTGCATCCGTCGTTAGCTCCTTCCAGCAACACGCAGTGTTGCGGACTCACGCAGTGTTGCGGATTCGGCAAAGGCGATTTTCCGCTTGTCGAGAATCGGATTGCACCTTCCAGCAATCGGAGCTGGGACGATCACTGGATCAGTACGAGAGTATCTGACATCGCCGCCTGAAGAAAGGGCGCTGAGAAGCGGATTATGCTAAGTGGCATCTACTTTGCTCACCCCCGTGGCAAGGGATCCCAGTTTATGCACCGATAGACTTCTCCGGTCTACCAAGCGACTAGTTCTTCCCGCAGCAGTGCTTGTACTTTCTCCCGCTGCCACATGAACAGGGCTCATTTCTGCCCACTTTGCGGCTCAGCAACTCAGGCTCCGGTGGTGCATCATTCCGCAAGCGTCGCACCATCAGTGGGGAATGTCCCTTCAACTTCCATTGCGGCGAGTTGTTGTAAATGGTGACCAGAAGATCCAAGCAGGGCTGCAGGTCTTGCTCGGAAAAGTGCAGTTCCTCACTCAGTGCTTGTAATACCCCGCCAAGGTTGTCCTCGTTGAGCAGGCAAAAGTAGGCGAAATCAGTCATGCCTTCGGCTTCGGAACGGCTCGCCCCTTTGGCGTGCAGGAACTTGATTAGCTCACGGTGATACTGGTTCCGCAATGCTCCGCGGTCAGTGGCCGCCGCCTGCAATCGCTCAGGCGCAATATCCAGATATGGCAGCCACGGCCGCTGCTCTTGTTCTCTATGGATTGCCTGCCAGTTGCTTACGTCCTTGTGAACCATTAAGTCATGTTGATCCGCCACCCAGATCATTTTCCCACGGGCCGCGACCAAACCATCAAGCAGGGTGAAGTAATCAACTCGGGTCAAGCATGGAAGGAAAACCCTTAGTCGCTGATAGACTGCAAGTTCATTGATTACACCGTAATATCGCAGCATCCCCTCGATTAACCGCACAGCTTCTTCATTTCGGGCGACCTGCTGCAGAACAGCCGGCGTCAAGCTGTCACGGCAGGGCTGCACCAGTTCCCGGGGCATGATCAACAACATACCACGCTTTTCATGATAACCAGGGTAAGCCAAGCCTAGCTGGCGCAGAAAGTACACCAGGTGCAAGCCGAACTGAAAGTCGTATTTCAGAACTCCGCCATGCTGCAGCAGATCCTCGATCAGACATAACGAATTCTTATCCAACAGGTCCAAGCGTTTCGGCGCTTCGGCAATAATCCATGGGTGCAACGCTGCCACTAGGTCGTCCTTCTTCAGCCGGCTGGCCCCGGGAAGCTCCAGCCACCGCCTAATTGACGACAGCTCGTCCCTGGTCAACATGCTAAGCAGATAACTCAAAGATCGGTTGACCTTGAGCGGACGTACCAATGATTCCAGCGTCGAATAGTCCCAGAGAGTAAGCGGGTCATGATGCTTCTTGACATTCCACCCCTCAAGCTCACTAAGCTCCACTTGCTTCGGCATTTACAGCCACCTCCCATCCCCTTGCTGCCATTCTGCCCGAGATAGTCTGAGGAAGCAAGTATCAGGCACTAGCCCTGCCCCAACGACCTTGCCACTTAGTCTGCCACGTTCACGTACTTGCTTGACACCATTCGCCAGATAGCCATACTCTCCTGCCATGTCTCGTCTGTGTGAGTAGAACACGGTGATATGGAAACGCTTGAGGAGGTTAAGAGGCGCAGACGCCAAAGGGCGACTGCGCCTGAACTTCGGGTAAGCACCAGAAAAGGGCCTCGAAGCCACTATCGGCGGCTTCATGTATGTGCACAATGCCCTGCTGATAAGCCATCTCCTGTCCACAATCGACATAGTTCGGACTGCGTGCGTCGTCATGGAGATAAAGCCTGCCGCTATCCACTGATACCCGCACCGTGTCGCCCGGCACCTGAAAGCGAAGGGGCAGTGCGGGGAAAACTGAGCTTCTGGCCAGAATAAACTCCCACTCGACGGTTGCGTCCGCTTCCGCTCTGAACTTGTGATAGAGCGCCATGGTCGCGGCAGAATAGTCCCCCTGGTAATCCTCCAACACCCCAAGGGTCCGAGTGGAGCCGACTCTCTGCCAGGTATCGGCTGCATAGTCATACACCAACACCAGCAGCGGCTGTCCTGTGCTGCCCCGCTCTGTCCGCCAACCATCCTCCATGCTCATGCCACCCGCCTGGAACACCTTGTCCGCGTCCTGCGGCAACAAGCGGTATTCCAGCAACCACATTTGAATGTCCATGGTCTCGGTCGCGGTTCCGGTGTTCAACCTGGTCAAGGCAGTGATCTTGGCATCGGCTATGGTCTGGTCTTCCAGGCTGTTGTAGTAGGCTATGTCACTCTGCACATAGTCCACGGCGTATTCTCTGACTGCCTGCGGAATGCTGCCGGCTGCCACAAAGCGCACCTCCTGCGTGCCTCGGGCGTAGATTCCATGAATCGCGACGCTGGCATCTTCACTGCTCCGATAGACCCCCACGTATGGCTCCTCAATATAACAGTCATTCCCCTCCGCATACAGGCAGATCGTCCGCATCTCCGTGTCTAAGCTGATTCTAGCCACGAGGTAATCGCTCTGGGTTGGGTAGTCATGCACAGAAGGCAACCGCGTCTTCTTAGCCCCGGACAGCACGGATAACACGGTGGCAATATCATCGCGGTTCGTCACTGCAACCGCGCCACTGCTCTCGCGCTCGGTGAACTGCTCCATGCTGACGGAGAGCACAGAGGCCGCCTCGGGAAGCTCCAGCGAAAGCGCAGGCTTCGTCAATAGCCATGCGATTGCGAGTATGACGGCGGCCAATGCAATAACCAAGACCCAAAACGCAGGTTTGCGGTGACTTAGCACATTCTTCACGCTCCCTTATCTGCCACGCTCGCCGCGAGTCGGCGAGCCGACCTGAGTACCAACCCGGGTACTTTTGCTTTCCATAATTCACAATCGTCTGCTAATCGTCTTATCAGAGCTGATCTCCCTCAGGAATGAGCTTCTTGCCGCGGCTGCTCTGCGAAGCAATGCTTCACAGCATGCTGGAATGCAGTCATCAGGAAGAGAGTGGCCTGCTTGCTCACCTCCGCTTGCGGACAGACCTGGTCAAACCCATGGTAGCACCCGGGGTATAGCCTGAAGTCAACCGGAACTCCCGCACTTCTGAGATTAGCCACATACTGAACCGTCTCGTCGCGAAAAGGCTCCAGATCACCGACGAAGGTGACGGTCGGCGGGAGGTGACTATAGTCTTCTTCTCGGGCAGCGGCGGCATAGCATGGGAGGTTGGGAGCACCGAAAAGGTCACCTAGGTACAGCCTCCAACCAGCGGAGTTCGACCGCGAGTTCCAAACAGGGGCATCGTTGTCTCTCGCCGATTCAGTAATCATCCTGTCATCCAGCATTGGGTAGAGAGGCATTTGGAGAGCAACCTTCGCCTCTCCCTGATCTCTGGCATAGAGAGTCAAGGCAGCGGTCAGCCTCCGCCGGCACTGTCGCCACCCACCATCAACTGATTCTCACTGATCCCCAGTTCTACGGCGTGGCTTTTCATCCAGAGCAGCGCTTGATAGCTATCGTCCAGCGCTGCAGGATATGGCGCTTCGCAGGATAGCCGGTAGTCCGGAGCCACGACCACACAATCGCTTGCCGCCATCAGTGCTCTGGCGTAGCGCCTGGACTGCTCCGGGGTGCCCAGTGCATAGCCTCCTCCATGCAGCCAGAGTACTCCCGGAACCTGTCCGATTGCACTGAGTGGCCGAAAGACGCAGATACGCATCTGGGAGCCGTCTCTACGGGTGATCCACTCCTCGGTATTCTGCATCTGGCGATCTCTCACTCTTGGCTTACCCGCACGCTGCAGCCTGTGCAGCAGTCGCATGCCCGATTCGGTGAATGTGAAGTTCAGCAACTTCATCATTCTGCCGACAGCCCTCAGATCCTGATCAATCATGCTAATCTTTACCCTCATGCTCTCTTCCTCCACTGATATGCTCCCGCTCAACCTGTACAGACTGGCCTCCCTTAGGAGCTAATGCCAATCACTCTGAGCCAAGTAAAAAGATTCAACAGACCGGGACTATCTCCTGGCCTCAAACTCCGATCAAAGAGCTCTTGCAGGAGGCGAGCCCTACGCTGACGAAAACCAGGCAGAGAATGAGGCGCTCGCCGCAGGCAGCGCAAGCGTTGATCCATCTACGACCCAAGGAAGAGGTGTGACCTGGATGACGTTCTTCGAAGAAATCTACCAACTGGTGGCGGGGATTCCCCGCGGCAAGGTGACCACCTACGGCCAGATTGCGATGATGCTTGGCCGACCGCGCGCGGCGCGCCTGGTCGGTTGGGCGATGCATCAAGCGCCGCACGGTCTCCCCTGCCACCGGGTGGTCAAGCGCGACGGCCAATTGGCACCGGCGGTGATCTTCCCAGACCAGCGCTCCCGCCTTGAGGCGGAAGGCATAACCTTCACGCCCGAGGGTCTGGTACAAATGAACCGTCACCAGTGGCAACTGGAAGCAGATTACGATGAGTAGGCAATGTGAATGGGGCAGGCCGGTCGGTCTGCCCCTCGTCAGCAATGGTCGCCCAACCCTACTTCTTGGGTAGAAAGATATGAACTTTGGCAGCATGCTCCTCATCCAGCGGGATGGTCATATAGAAGAAGTTGCTGTCGCCGTAGTCCAAGCAGTCCATGCTACTTTGGCCTGTCTCTATTGTCCGGTGCAAAGGGCAGCCCTCGTGCACCTTATCCGAACCAACTGCCCGGAAACAGGTGGAATCTTTGATTTCCTGTCCTCCGTTCATCTCATCCGCGAATCGTTGATTGTGCCAGACAACCTGATACTTGCGATTGAGAATCATCACCGAGAGATAGGGAGAGTTCACCAACTCCTGACCCAGTTTCTCCAGCATTACGGCCACGTTACTTGCCATCTTCTCGCCTCTTTCACCATTCACTCCATGAACAACTTCGCTTGCACAGCTCAACTTTCCTGCCGGACAGCAACGGCTCCCAGAGCAGGGGCAAGGCATCGCCAACGAGAGAAGCTGCGGACGATCAAACCTGCTTCACGAACCATCCGCCCGGGATGCGCTCTCCCGTGCTCTGAACCAGGTGCACGCCAGGGCAAGAAGCCGTCACTCGCTATCATCACTATACAGGCTAGGCGCCGGCTGACCTAGGCAAGAAACCGTTCATACCGAGACTGGGCGCGCATCTATGCGTCCTGAGTCTGCTCTCGCTCCATGTGCTGCAACTGCTTCCGCAGCAGCGAGCGAATGTCGCCGAGACGCATCGAAATACTGACCAGCTCAAACATGATGATCAGTCCCCAAGCTATTATGACGATCATTGCCTGACCCCCTTCGGGTTGCTAGGGCTGAACCCACTCTCACATTAGCTAGACGAACTGGTATGAGAATGTCTTGCACGGCAAGTCTAGAATCGCGCAGGCTGCAGGAAGAAACCGGAACCAACCAGAATAATAGAGTAACCGCAAGCAGGGATGAACGCAGAGAAGCCAAGATGACGAACGCAAAGGAGGAAGTACTCGTGCAACACCCCAAGGAGTTTGACCAACTAATCGGGTTGTGGGCAGAAATTGATGACCTGCGCAATGTGGCCGCCATTCTGGACTGGGATGAGAAGACGCAGATGCCGGCGAGCGGCGCAACTGCCCGAGCTGATCAGCGGTCCACCATCGATCGGTTGGCGCATGAGCGACTGGCCAGCCCGGCGCTGGGAGACCTGCTGCAGCGTCTGGATAGCTATGAACAGTCGCTGGAGCGATCCTCGGACGAAGCCAGCATCATCCGCATCGCACGCCGCGAGCATGAGCAAGCCACCAAACTGCCGCTGCAGTTGGTGACCGACTTCTCGCGGGCACGAGCGGACGCCTATGTGCAATGGATCAAGGCCAGACAAGCCCAGGATTTCTCGCTCTTTGTCGACAGCCTGGAGCGCATCTATGATTTGAGCAGGCAGTCAGCCGAGGCGATCGGCTACCAGAGCCATCCCCTGAATGCCATGCTGGAGCAGTCTGAACCGGGCATGTGCGTGGATGACTTTGAGCGGCTATTCGACGAACTGCGCGGCACCCTGGTGCCCTTGGTGCAAGAGATCAGTACGGCCGAACAAGTGGATGACCGTGTGCTGCGCCAGGAGTTTGACCCTGCGAAGCAATGGGAGATCGGCTTGGCCGGTGTACGATCCATCCAGTTCAAGCTGGATGAAGGACGAGCTGACTTCTCAGTTCACCCGTTCTCCACCACCTTTACACCGAGGGATACGCGCATCACCACCCGCGTGATGCGGGATGACTTCCCGCCCTGCTTCTTCGGCTTGCTGCATGAAGCCGGGCACGGGCACTACATGCAGGGCATTCCAGAAAGATATCGTCGCACGCCGCTGACAAATGGGGCCTCGGCCGGCATGCACGAGTCTCAGTCTCGCATGTGGGAGAACCTGGTGGGGCGGTCTCACAACTTCTGGCAGCGCTTCTACCCGGTGGCACAAGCCTACTTCCCGGCGCAGACCAAGGATGTGTCAGTGGATGATTGGTATCGGGCCATCAACCGGGTCAAGCCTTCTCTGATCAGAGTTGAGGCAGATGAAGTAACCTACAACCTGCACATCATGATTCGCTGGGAACTGGAGAAGGCCGTCTTTGACGGCAAGCTGCAGATCAGGGACCTGGCGGCCGCATGGAACGCCAAGTTCGAACAGTATCTGGGCATCGTTCCGCCAAACGATCTCGTGGGCGTGCTGCAGGACATTCACTGGACTGGCGGTTTTGGCGCCTGCTTCCAAGGATACACCTTGGGCAACGTCATCTCCGTGCAGCTCTATAATGCCTGCCTCCAACAGCAGCCAGAGTTGCTGACTCAGTTCGCAGCCGGCGATTTCTCCGGTCTGCTGCACTGGAACCGCCGGCAGGTGCATGAGCACGGCAGCAAGTTCGGGCCACAGGAGCTGACTGAGATCGCAACGGGCAAACCACTCACGGCCAAGCCTTATCTGGACTACGTGGTCGGGAAGTACCGGGAAATTTACGGCCTGAAGTAGTGCCCGCAGACTGCGGGTAGATAATCGCCAACAGAAGAGCAAGGTAACCGCTCCAGGCTGCCTTGCTCTTCTCTCTATTCTTTGACCTCTTTCAGTACCAGCCGCTGCTCAAATGCCCCGCGGCTCGCTGCCTTCTCTCCGCGAACTCGCTCCAACTCATCCCAGCTGTGTCCCAGGCACCCGGTCAGTGCCCGCACCACTTCCACGATGTCGGCCAGTTCCTCCAGACAAGGCTTCTCCTGACACTCCGCCGCCTCTTCGCCGAGCTTAACCAGTAAGCGATCCAAGAACTCGTGTGCCGAGACTTGCTCCACGCTGCATTCCTTGCCGGCGGCCTGGATGATCTCATGGATGCGATCGCGCACGGCCTTGTCGTACTTGATCACTCTCACCTGCCGGGGTCAGCGGAAGAATCGGGCGCTGCCTCGTCCGAGTCGATGGCCATCATCAAGAAGCCGCAGAAAGCGGCATTGTCCGCTGGCAACCCCTCACCCCTCAGCATCTGCTTCATCTGGTTGATTCGCTCCCGATACGCTTGGTAGAAGGCAAAGGTCGGGGTCGGGCTGTAGCGCAGACCGTCGAGCTCAAAGTACTCGATCACCCGCTTAGCGGTGGTCGGCTTGATGAAGGCCTCAAACTCTGGCCGATAGTAGGTGGGACAGACCGTCAACAGTGGCCACTTGGCCAGCTTGTGCTGGGCGAGCACACTCGCCATCAGCGAAAACCCGTGCTCCTGATCCGCATGCAGCCACTCCCTGAGACCCGTAGCCAGTTGCTGCCGCTCCTGACCGTTCAGCACTCCAGTCAGTTCACGAAACTTCGGCTTCTCAAACACTGAAACCAGTAAGGACTGGCTGACCACCTTGCCGATGGCAACAACGATGCCGTCTGTGTCAGCGAACTGTGGCAGGGCAAAGCTCTCCTGCGCCAGCCTGTTCATCTTCTCAACCTTATGCTTCTTTGCTATCGCGATCATCTCGGGATGAGCGAATCCACCGGGGTACTGCAGCAGGAATCTAGCCTGCGCCTGCTTCAGCTTTTCCACGTTCATGTCGGTTCACAACTCCTTTGTCAGAGTCTTTGGCTTACAGAAGGGGCCTCACTTCTGCAGGGTGATCTGCCGTGTGGTTGGATCCCATTGCACGTTTAGGTTAAGGGCCTGAGCCACTGCGCGCAGCGGCAACATGGTGCGATTGCTGATCAGTTGCGGAGGCACATCAAGCTCCACTCGCCCGCCATCGACGACCATCAAGTTGTCGCCGGGCCAAAGGTCAATCCACCGAGAGTCCTGAATGATGGTCGCGTTCTTGGTCGCGCCCTCCCAGATGACCTGGGCAAGCAGCGCTTCCGAGATGAAACGGAGAGGGACAAAGGTGCGATCACCCACGATCACTGGCGCCACATCCATGGCAGAAACGACTCCATCGACGGTAATGGTTCGTTCTCCCACTGTTAACTGCAACAGGTTCGGAGTGGCTAACGGCTCCTCTGCGGCGGCGGCAAACTTAAGCCGCAGATTGCGGAAATGGAGTGTACCCTGCAACGGACGGCTGCTCCGTTGCTCGACCGTCACCACAGGGTAAATGCGCTTCAGTGAGAGCGGGGCGGCAGCGGCGAGTCCAGTCAGGTCCACCTGCAGCGTCCGCCAGCCGACCCAGTTCACGTTCGTCGCCAAATCCACCCGCTGCACAGCTCCGCTGGCATCCTGCAGCTCCGCACGCAACCACTCGCCGTTGCCGTTGCCGTACACGTCCAACAGGAGCGCCTGTGCACCGGCTTCCAATGCCGCGCTGCCGGCAGCAAACTGCAGATAAGCCGCCGCTGTTCCGCTGGCCACGGCGAAGTCGTAATCCAGCCTGGTCACTTGGCGAGCCTGCCCATCCGGATCGGCAACCAAGCTGAGCTTACCGGTCACCTCCGCCGGCTGCGCGGAATAGGTGACATTCGCCAGAGTATCCAGGCGTTCGAGGCTGCGCTCGCTGGCAAACTGCAGCGGAAGCGGAGCGCTGTAGCCCTGGTAGCGGGCTACAAGGAAGCCATGTGCGCCCGCGCCCACATTCTGAACAGTCAAGACGCCCTCGGGCGAGACACGGCCGGTGAACCCATAACACTGCCAGTCCACCAGACCGGCGGGAACCTCTCGGCTTTTGCCGGAGAGACTGTTCAGGGTGAGGCCAAGCCTGACCTCGCTACCGGAAACCACTTCTCTCCTGTCTCCGGATAGCTGAAGAGCGCTCAGGTCGTGCTTGCCCACCACCTCCAGCGGCAGATCAGCCTGAATGGACCCCACTGTCGTGCGGATGCGATACTCACCCGGCTGATCGGCGGTAAATGTGCTGCCCTGCAGGCGGCCGGCAGTTCCCTGGCCGGCCCACTTAGCTCCCAAGCTGGCGACCTGCAGTGGGTTGAAGTACTGGTCATAGGCACGCAGACGATAGTCGACCTGCTCGCCAATCAGGAGCAAATCGGCTCCGTCCAGGAGCAGGCCCTGCAACTTACCGGTGGGAGCTTTGGAGTAGATCCCAATGGCGTTGACCACCCGCCGCTCACTGAGCTGCTCCGGGGCAAACACCTGAGTGGCGTCGGAGTCGCCCAGCGGACGGGCAACCATGGTGGTTGAGCCACCTCCGTCTAGGTTCAGCGCGCGCCACACCCCCTGGGTTTCCAAGAATGCGGCCAGGTTGGCGAGAGTCAGCCCAGCGCTGCTGGCAGTGTGCCCTTCCACAGCCAACAGATAGAGCGTATGCCCATCCTCGGACACGCCAGCCGCCGAACGGGCGCGGACGCCATCCAGCGCCGCGGAATAGCGAGCATAAGGAACGGCCTTGCCCTGATCGACCAGCAGCGAGTGACCGCCGACGATCATGCTCCAATCCCGATCCGGCGTAAGTGTGTAATCGATGTCAATCGAGTCGCCGATCTGGAAGCTCTCCAGAAACTTTGCCGCTGTACCGTGCCCACGCAAGATCTGCTTGCCCTCCGGCACGGCGAAAGCGAAGTACTTACCGCGGCTAATGTCGATCACCTTGCCCTGCTCGACCAGCAGCTCGGTGGGAGTTGTGTAAGAATCCTGGCCGCGCGTCTGCCCGCCCCAAGTGTCGTTATAGAGGTGCAGCTTATTGGCATGGCTATGTTCGCTGGTCGGCTCTTCCCAGTATGTCGCCTTATTCAGTCCGGAGAGAGCAAACTCCTGCCCGCTGGCAGAAATGACTCGACCGGAGAAGCTGAAGGATTCGATCTGCGCCGTGCGCTCGGCCGTGATGCCAAGCGCGTAGAGATCCCGCAGCACGGATGGCGATGCAGCCACCTCACCAGCGATCACCATCGGTCCGATCGGCGCCCCTTCTGCCTGAGTGCTGAAGAAATCGGCATTGACGGCGGCCACCGCGCCGGTCCGCTCGGCCATCTCGGAAACAGTGGCCCGCTCAGTGATCTTGCCGCCGCCAGGGATGACCTCCACCTGCACATTCGGGTTCTGCAGATCAATCTTCATCAAGCGCACCCTGGCTGGCCCATCTGCTACCGTCCAATCGTACGTCAGCAACCTCACCCCGGAAGTAACCGGCTGAGAGCTGACGAGCACGGGCACATCTGCGGCGACATCCGTGCCGTCCAGCGCCAATGCGATCGAGTGGGGCCAAACCGCTAGCGCGACGGCAAATAGCGCTAGCAGCGCCATCACCCGCGACAATGCCCGCTCGAACTTGTGCCTGGAGTACATCTGACCATCTCCTTGTCTATCTCTGGTTGGACCAGCACCTACCTATCTGTTAACGCCCCAGGGGTAGCAAAAGTTCCGGGAAAGGGCTGGCTTTGCAGGAAATGCAACCAAGGGAATCCTGAAACGTCTTTGACTATGGGGAGGAGGGCTTGGGGTTTGAAAAGGAGAGAGGATTCTCATCGTCCATTACGGACGGCCATATTCAGCGTGCTGCTCTTGATCGTGCCGTTTGCGGGTGATTGGCTGATCAGAAGGTGGCGAGCGGGGATGGCTAAGTACTACCATTTCTCGCTCTGGCCGGCGATACTGCACTACTTCCTGATCATGCTATTCGGTTTGGTGCTGGGAGCTTGGCAGAACGACATGTCGCTGCGGAAATGGCGGAATGGAGGGCTGGCCTTTGACCGGACGAGGGGCGTGCCCATTATTCTAGTCTGCTCCGTGGCTTTGGTGCTCTGGTACATGAAGCTACTCGCCTATGGAGAGATGCTGCCTACATTGGCCGCTTGTTTGCTGGGGTATGGGGTATCCAGTTCTTACTCGGCACGGCAACCTGAAACGGACAAGCCGAGGGAAACGGACTAGTAGCAAGAGATAGGGGCAAGCCGCACGCGGCTTGCCCCTATCTGCTTGCTTACTTACTTCTTCAGGAACTCGAGCGCTGCCTCGGTCAGGACAGCCATGCCCACGGGGATGGCATCTTCGTCGAAGTTGTACTTGGGATGATGTCCGGGATAGATGCACTCCTTGGCCTCGTTGGCTGCGCCTAGGCGGAAGAAGACGGAAGGAGCTTTCTCCGCAAAGTAGGCGAAGTCTTCACCGCCCATGGACGGATTGGGAACACGATGCACCTTATCGGCGCCGAGGACTCTTTGCCCCACGCTCTCCAGCAAGTCAGCCATTCCGGCATCGTTGATCACTGACGGATAACCGTTGTTGTAGGTCAGCTCGAACTTGGCGCGGAAAGCAGAGCAGACGCCGTCCAAAATGCGCTCGATGCGCCCAGGCATACTGGCCCGCACTTCGGGATCGAGCGTGCGCACGGTACCAGTGAACACGACTGTGTCGGCGATCACGTTGCCGCGATAGCCGCCGTTGACGGTGCCGAGGGTGAGTACGACCGAGCCGAGCGGGTCGATCTCACGACTGGCAATCGTCTGCAGGGCGACGATCACATGGCCAGCTGCAACGATAGCGTCGATGGACTTGTGCGGGTGAGCGCCGTGGCCGCCTTTACCGGTGATCTTGATCTCGATTGAATCGGTACCGGCGCTGTTGGCGCCGGCGCGCACGCCAATGTGCCCGGTGGGCAGGTCGGTACCGAGGTGCAGGCCCATGGCCGCATCAACGTGCGGGTTCTCCATCACGCCGGCCTCGATCATCGGCAGAGCGCCGCCAGGGCCTTCTTCTGCCGGCTGGAAGAAGAACTTCACCGTGCCAGGAATCTCATCCTTCATCTCGGAGAGCAGCTTGGCCACGCCCATCAGGGTGGCGGTGTGGCCATCGTGGCCGCAAGCATGCATCTTCCCAGGGATAGTGGAAGCATACGGCACTCCGCTCTGCTCAGGAATGGAGAGCGCGTCGATATCAGCGCGCAGAGCAACGGTCTTGCCGAGCTTGCCTCCGCGCAGGATGCCGAGCACACCGCTCTTCTCCAGCACGGGATGGATTACCTCAATGCCGAGGCTCTTCAGGTAATCGGCCACAATGGCGGAAGTACGCTCTTCCTCTAGGCCGAACTCGGGATGCTTGTGGAAATCACGGCGGAAAGCAACGAACTCAGGCGCCAACGCCTTGGCGCGTTCCAAAATAGTGCTCATTAATATTCCCCCTTCTGCATTTTATCTCTGGTTCATTTCGACACCAGTATTAGTTTCCTCCTGCAGAACAGCAAAAGTTCTGGTGCCCGTGACAACCCTGATCAGGAAAAGAAGCTGACCAATCCGAAGGCAGAGACGGCTAGAATCATCCCCACCCAGCTCCAGGCCGACAAGGAATCGCCGAAGAACAGACGCCCGCCCAAGGCGCGCAACATCACGGCGGAGGTGGAAAGGGCTGCAACCAACCCAGCTGGGCCGTCCGCCAAGGCCTTGGCAAAGAAGATCATGCCGATAGCCGAGACTGCTCCATCTGCTGCCCCCAAGTAGAACGGACGGCCAAAGTGCAGTTGGCGCCGACGCAGAAACCAGAGGGAGACGAAGACGAAGCTGAAGAAGTAGGACCAAACGAGACCCGCGCTGCCGTGGGCCTGCAAGCTGACAGTCCGGTCCAACAGCAGGGTTTCACCGCTGGAGCCAAGCGCGCCGAGCAGCGCTAGGCTGAACCAAATCCAGACGGCTGTGTGGCTCCGTTCGGATTGTTTCAACTGGATGATGGCCATCCCGGCGGTGGCTAGCCCCACTGCCACCCATTGCCAGGGATTGAGGCGTTCGCCGAAGAGGAAGAGCGCGAACAGCGGGGTGAGGATGGAGTGGCTGCCGGCGACGGCTGCCACCGGTCCGACCGGGCCACCACGCAAGGCCAGCAGAATGGAGACGCAGTTGAGCATGGAGAACAGCGACATTCCCAACCCGCTGGCGACGAGCGACAGGCTTGCGGTCGGCAAACTTCTTCCATGATAAGTGAGCAGCAAAACGAAACCGGCCAAGAATGTGCCCGGCAGGAGGCAATCAGTGGGCGTGTTCTCACGCATGGCCAGCTTGTTGACCATGCTGGAGACAGCAAAGAGCGCTGACGCGGCGAGGGTAGAGACGATCCACAATGGCAAGACCCCCCACTGTACCTTGCCCCGGGAGGTCGATCGGCATAAGTGGGCAGCGCGGCTAGAGCCGAATCAGGACAAATGCGATGCAAAGCAGGCAGAAGCCCAGCCATTGACCGCGCCCAGCCCGATCGCCGAAGAGGATGATGCCGCCCAGCGCGCGAAAGAGCACGGCCGCTGTCGCGACTGTTGCCACCAGAGATGCCGGACCGGTGGATAAGGCAGCTCCAAACACGAGCATGCCGAGCCCTGTGAGCACACCGTCCGCCAGTCCGAACAGGGAGGAGCGCAGGCGCAGACGCACCCGATAGCCGGCCACCAAGGCGTGCAATACCAGGCTGGCGATGAAGTACTCCCAAATCAGGGTCAACTGGCCTCCGGAACTGACGGTGGTGGCCAGCTTCAGGCCGATTGTCTCCCCGCTCGAGCCGACCGCAGCCAACAGTGCCAACCAGAACCAGCGGTAGGATCTCCTGCGGCCACCCTGCTGATGCGTCAGCAGCCAGGCTTGGCGCAGCCCGAACACCAGGCAGATGCCGGCCATGGCCAGGAGAATGGCCAGCCACTGGGCCGAACTCAGCCGTTCCCCTAAAAGCAGGGTGGCACTCAGAGCCGTGATCACACAGTGACTACCTGCCACCACTGAAACCATGGCCACTTCTCCGCAGCGGAGGGCCATCAGCAGCGTGATCGCGTTGAGCAGGGAGAAACAGGCGAGGAATGCTCCACCCGCGATGTAACGCGGTTGCCAGAGCTCAGCCGTTTGCTGATGCCGTAGCGCAATCACCAGGAACCCAGCAGTATAAGTAGCCGGCAGCACCTCCAGCGTGCGGTAACCCCAGTTGACGGCAAACTTGTCGACCAGGCTGCTGGCTGCCCAAAGCAGGGCTGCGAGCAGGGCTAGAACGATCCACAAGGAAGTACTCACCTCCCCTCGTCCTAACCTATGCCACCCCGCTCGCCTTCTTGTCCGTAATTCGCCAGGGAGAGCCGCGTCGAGGAAGTCTGTCCCCGATTATTCAAATTGAATAATCGGAACCGTCCCCGAATATTCAAAACGGGCACCTTGAGGGTGCCCGCTTTGTGGAAAAGGTGATTAGTGTGCCGGCTGGACCAGTTCGATGCGCTCGCCGTCTGGACCAAAGAAGAATGCGATGCGGCGACCATCCAGGGCGGTGCGAATCTGATCGGGCTGGAACTGCACGCCCTTTTGCTTCAGCTCTGCCACCGCCTGCTCAATGTCTTGCACATACCAGGCGAAGTGGTCGTAGCGACCGCGCTCCGGGCGCTCACGTTTGCTGGCGTCGGTGTAGCAGAGCAGCTCAATCACCGGCGCATCGCTGCCGACAAAGGCAATATCGATGCCATTGCCGCTGTCCGGATGCTGCTCCAGTAGATTGAGGCCGAGTATCTCCTGGTAGAACTTGACGCTCCGCTCCAGGTCGGTGACGACTAATCCCACGTGGCTGAACTTGAGCATGGGTGATGCCTCCTTCTGATTCAGGTGTTCTTGGGGACGGCGCTCGAACAGGTGCTCCTGCCGAGCGGCGTTGGCTACAGCCAACGCAGTCCCTTCGGATAGTGATTCTTCAGCACCCCGCCCACTACCTTCCCCCAGCCGAGAGCAAACCCGTCGACTGTGACCAGTGCCCAACCGTTGGGCAGATCGGCGGGCAGGGTGTGTCCGCGCAGATAGTCCTGCACCGCTTGCCCGGATGCCTCAAGTTCGAGGCTTAGCCTGACCATGTCCGGGCGGCAACTCAAGGCCAGCGCATGGCTGGGCACGAACCGCCCTTTGCGCAGTTCTCCGAGCGGCCAGCCGGGCCGAGGCACGCGCAGACCGGAGAAATGTGGTAGTTCGGCCTGCGGCAGTTGATAAAGGAAGTCACCGTATTGGATAAACGGCCCCTCGGGGGTAAACTGCAGATGCTCATGGCAGAACTGCAGCAGCGCGTCAGGTGCTTTGCCGCCGGCAGCCTGCTTACTCATCGGGCGCTCCGCAACCTGACCAGGCTTGTGCAGCAGCGCCAGAAAGTGGCCTTCTCCGGAGAGATGATGCGGCCAAAGCCGGGCAGTCTGTTGCAGATTGCTTGCAGAATCGGCAATACCGGGCTGCCAACTGGCGTGCAGACGGGCTGGCCGAAGCTCCAGGTCAGGGTGTCGCCGCAGGATCGCTGCCACGTTCTGCTCATTCTCCTCGGGCGAGAAGGTGCAGGTAGAGTAAACCAGTCGCCCGCCTGGCGCCAACAACTCATAGGCTGACTGCAGGATGTCCGCCTGCAGCAGAGCGCACTCCTGCACGTGCCGCACGCTCCAGTAGTCTGTCGCCTGCGGATCCTTGCGGAACATGCCCTCGCCGGAGCAAGGGGCGTCGACCACAATGCAATCAAAGAACGGTCCAAAGCGCCGCGCCAGTTCACCCGGCTCAGTCGCGGTGACGACGACGTTCTCGGCGCCCCACCGTTCCAGGTTCTCCACCAGAATCTTCGCCCGCCCTGGGTAAAGCTCGTTGGCTACCAGCAATCCCCCACCCTGCAGAAGATTGAGCAAGTGGGTGGTCTTGCCTCCGGGAGCGGCGCAGAGGTCCAGCACCCGTTCCCCGGGGCTGGGGGCAGCGACTTCCGCCACGGCCATTGCGCTCGGATCCTGCAGGTAGTACAACCCGGCGGCATGATAGGGGTGCTTGCCGGGCTGATCCGCTGCCTCATAGTAGAAGCCACTCGGGCACCAAGGCACTGGCTCCAGGTGAAACGGCAGGCGCCGCGTAAGCTCAGCGGGGTCAACCTTCTGCGTGTTCACCCGCAGGCCATGGCTGCGCGGCTGCTGATAGCTGGCCAGGAAACGATCCGCCTCCGGCCCCAGCAGTGAGCGCATGCGCTCGACAAACGGTTGCGGCAGCAATTGGCTCACCCTCCCTTCCACCCAACTCAAACCAGCAACTTACCTTCAGCGTACCCACGGGAGAGTTCGGAAAGTCGCTTTTCTCCCCACGGTTTCTACATCACGCGGCCGATACGGGCGTACGGACGGTTCCGTAGGGGCGCCATGCATGGCGCCCGCTGCCGGGGTGTGCGGCAAACCGTCGCATAGCCGGGGCGCATGCATGCGCCCCCTACGGGCGTACGCAGGCCGATAATTACGCAACAATCGCTTCTATTGCAGATCGTAATACTTCGTATTACTGGAAAAGCGGCCCGCAGGCCGCTTTAGTCTACTTGCGCATCTCCACAAAGGGGAGATTCTCACCGAATACGGGCAGTTCCACGGCGCGGTTGGACTTGAAGTGCATGGCCTGGAAGAAGGCGATCGCCGCATGGTTATCTCGTTCCACCAGTACCCAGACCTTCTGATCGCCTAGCTGCTGCAGAACCGCCTGCAGCAAGTCGCGCCCTATTCCCTGTCGCTGATACGCCGGCAAAACGTAAAGTCTGGTCAGTTCGTAATCAGTGCTGCCCGGGCGTGGCAACGCTTGGATGAAGCCAACAATCTGCTCATCCGCCAGAGCCACCAAGAAGACAGTGGCATGATGCTCCAAACTGTGCACAAGACTCTCTTCGCTATAGAACTCGCCGAGCACGTTCTCAATAGTCTCTGTGCGCAGAATCCCTGTGTAGGCAGCATGCCAACCATGCTCTGCAACTTGCTGGATGCCAGGAATATCTGTGTTTGTGGCCTTTCGAATCTGCATTGGCAATCTGCCTCCCCCAAAAATGAAGCTGGCGCATCTGGCCAGCTAAGTGACCGATGTCTAGTCTTCGCCACCACCAACCGATCTCCTGCAGGTGGCAGCCGCATTATCTGAGATCGCCACACTGCGCTAGCAATGCTGCGCTAGCAATGCTACGCATTGCTGGAGGTGCAAGCCGCTAGTTGCTGCGCAGTGCCCGACCAGCTAACCGCCCGGTCTGCTCGCCCCGTTCCAGCGCCAACTGACCGTTGACCAAGACATAGTGCACTCCCACGGCGTGACGATGCGGGTCGACAAAGGTCGCCTGGTCACGAACAGTATCCGCATCAAACACGGTAACGTCGGCATGGCAGCCGGGGCGCAGCAAGCCGCGATCCCAGAGCTGGAACCTGGCAGCAGCCAGACCGGTCATCTTACAAATGGCTGACTCCAAACTGAGCAACTTGCGTTCCCGGACGTAGTAGCCGAGCACGCGGGCAAAGGTGCCGTAGGACCTGGGGTGCGGCTTACCCTGAGAAAGCGGCCCGGTGGTAGCCAGGGCACTGGAATCGGAGCCGACCAGCACCAGTGGGTGACGCATCACGTACTCCACATCGTCCTCACACATCGCAAACCGCACCATACCAACGTTGAAGTCCTCCGCCAGCAGCAGGGCAAGTGCGGCCTCCATCGGGGTCTGATCGCGCATGACTGCTATCTCCTGCATATTCTTTCCCTCATACTGCCGGTTTTCATCTCGACTGCAGGAAGAGACTAAGATATACTCCCAGCGCCGTTCGCGTTCGGCTATCTCCTGCCGGATGCGAATGCCGGTCTCGGGATCGAGCAGGCGCTTGCGCATCGCCTCCACTCCATCTGCATGCGCCCACTGCGGGATGATCGACTTGAGACCGGTTGAACTGGCGATATACGGATACTGATCGAGGGTGATGTCCACCCCGTTGGCCCGCTTGGCGTCAATCAAGGCCAGCGAGTCACGGACCAGTCCCCAGTTTTCTTCTCCCATGGCTTTGTGATGGGAGATGTGCACCGAAATGCCGGTCGCCTCTCCCACGGCAATCGCTTCCTGCACCGAGTCCAGCAGCCTGGCACCCTCGTCGCGCATGTGGGTGGCATAGATACCGCCGTGCGCCGCCACGGTACGGGCGATGGCTACCAACTCTGATAAGTCGGCATAGGAACTGGGAGGGTAGATCAAGCCGCTGGAGAAGCCAAAGGCGCCCTGGCGCATTGCAGCTTCCGCCAGCTCACACATCTTGGCCAACTCAGAGGCGGTTGCCTGCCGATTGGCCATGCCCATCACCATGCGCCGGACGTTCCCGTGCCCAAACAGCGGGATCACATTCAGCGCAGCCCCCTGTTGGTCCAACTGGGCTAGATAATCCGCCATGTCATGCCAGGAGTAGCGCAGACCGGCCAAGCCCGTCTCTCCGTCATCTGCGGCACGGGGAGCAGCGGAACTGCCGCATTGACCGATCACCTCTGCGGTCACTCCCTGGTAGATCTTGCTCTCGGCGCTGGGATTAAGCAGCAGCGCTTGGTCGGAATGTGAATGGGAGTCGATGAAACCAGGCGCAACCACCAGCCCGTCCGCGTCGATCACTCGCTTGGCGGATTGTCCCGAAAGTCTGCCGACTTCCACAATACGTTCGCCCTGCACAGCCAGGTCGCCCCAGAACCAGGCGTTGCCCGTACCATCAACCAACTTGCCATTCTTGATGATCAGATCAAACATTCATCCGGCACCCCCTTGATCTAGACTGCCTGCCTACCCAAGCTGCCTGTACTCATTATTCGTGAACCGAGGGAAACTTACCTCTACCAGGGTATACTTCTACAGAAGGATGCTGCGCAATTCTTTTGACGAAACCGGGATCAAGTGTTTATAATAGCTAGTTAGACTGCTTGGGAAGGTGAGACATAGTGCCACGTAATATCGCTATCATCGCTCACGTCGATCATGGCAAGACCACACTGGTCGATGCTATGCTCAGACAAAGCGCCATTTTTCACGCGAAGGAACATGTGCAGGAGCGAGTCATGGACTCGATGGACCTGGAACGGGAACGCGGCATCACCATCATGGCCAAGTTCACCGGTATTTTCTACAAGGGCACCAAGATCAACATCGTGGACACCCCGGGTCATGCCGATTTCGGCGGCGAGGTAGAACGCACCCTGTCTACGGTTGACGGAGTGTTACTGCTGGTGGACGCGGCGGAAGGGCCTTTGGCGCAGACCAAGTACGTACTGCGCAAGGCTTTGGCGCTGAAGCTGAAGCCAATTTTGGTGATCAATAAGATTGACCGCCAGGACGCGCGCCCCACCGATGTGCTGGACAAGTGCCTCGACCTCTTTCTGGAGCTGGGGGCCGACGAAGACCAGATCGAATTCCCGGTACTCTACGCGTCTTCACGGGCAGGTTTTGCCAAGTACCGCCTAAACGACGAGGAAGTGGACCTGGTCCCGCTGTTTGAGACGATTCTGCGCGAGGTCCCCGAACCGACTGGGGATCCGGAGGGCCCGCTGCAGATGCTTGTCTCCAGCGTCGACTGGGATGACTATGTCGGACGCATCGCCATCGGCCGCATCACTCGCGGTCGACTGCGAGTGGGACAGACCGTGACCGTAATCGGCACAGACAGCAGCACCCACCAAGGCAGAGTAGTTAAGCTCTACCAATATGTGGGCTTGAACCGGGTGGAGTGCACCGAGGCAGAGGCCGGCGACATCGTTGCCCTCACCGGCATCGAGGAACTTTCCATCGGTTGCACCCTGGCCGCTCCGGAGCAACCGGAAGCTCTGCCCTTCACCAAGGTAGATGAGCCGACCGTGACCATGGACTTCATGGTCAACGACAGCCCGCTAGCCGGACAGGAAGGCAAGTTCGTCACCAGTCGCCACCTGCGCGATCGTCTACATCGTGAGGCCTATGCCAACATCAGCATGCGGGTGGAAGACGGCGAGACTACCGATGTCTTCCATGTTTCTGGTCGCGGCGAACTGCATCTGGCGATTCTGATTGAGACAATGCGCCGGGAAGGCTACGAGTTCTCCGTGTCTCGTCCCAAAGCCATCTTCCGTCAGGATGAAGACGGACAGGTGCTGGAGCCGATGGAACTGCTCTCGGTGGACGTGCCCGAGGAGCATCTCGGCGTGGTGATGGAGAAGCTGGGCAGCCGCCAGGCGCGCCTGCTGAACATGGAGCACACCGATTCCGGCAGCGTGCTGGTCGACTTCGACATTCCGGCGCGCTCGCTGCTCGGATTCCGTTCACAGTTCCTGACGGACACGCGCGGCTACGGCGTGATGAACCACATCTTCAATGGCTACGGCCCCTACCGCGGAGAGATTCCGAAGCGTAACCACGGCGTGCTGGTGGCCTGGGAGTACGGAGTCAGCACAGTCTACGGCCTCTATGCGGCCGAGGAACGCGGCAGCCTGTTCATCGGGCCGAACAATACCGTCTACGAGGGCATGCTGGTAGGAGAAACCGGACGCCCGCAGGACATCGACGTCAACGTCAACAAGAAGAAGCAGATGACCAACATGCGCTCTTCCGGCGCCGATGAGGCCATGCGTTTGGCCCCACCGATTGACATGACCCTGGACCGCGCGCTGGAGTACATCGAAGAAGATGAACTGGTGGAGATCACTCCCAAGAACATCCGCTTGCGGAAACGCATTCTCGACCGAGCTGAGCGTCTGCGCCGGCAGAAGCGGGCGGAGTACGACGTCAACTAGCAAGACAGCAAGTCTTGTACAACAGCAAGGGAGCCATTCCGACATCAGCCGGAAGGCTCCCTTTGTATTGCGCAGATTAGGCCAAGACCGCCGCTTCTTCTACCGCCACTGCGGATTCGGCAGGACTCTCCTTGATCACCCGCCAAGTCTTCCAACGCCCGCGCATGTAGGCGACCACGATCACCACAGCACCAGCGAGTTCGCAGACGGGGAAGCTGATCGCCGCGTAAATGAAGGGCAGACGCATGAGCTGCACAGTGACGAAGAGGAAGGGCACCTGCACGCCCCAGCGCGAGACGATGCCGGAAATGAGGAAAGGCAGATTGTAACCAGCCCCTGCTAGGGCGGTAGCCAACCCCAACTCGAACCCTGCCACCAAGAGCATCGGCAGCAGTGCATAGATCACGCTTCTACCCATCTCAATCACGGCTGGCTCAGCAGTGAACAGGCTGAAAATCTGACGCGGGAAGGCGACGGCCAGCAGTGAGAGAACGGCCATGCTGCCCAGGCCGAGCCAGGCTGCGACTTTGGCGGTCTGGTCTGCTCGGGCCACATTGCGCGCACCGAGATTCTGGCCGACAATGGTGCTGCCGCCAGACATCAATCCATTCAGCGGCACGAAGAAGAAGTGCGCCACCCGCTGTGCGATACCCATCGCCGCCAGCGCGACCGTTCCGTAGACGGAGACAAAGCGCATGGTGAACACTTCCGCCACACTGCGGAGCAGCGATTCCACACTGGTAGGCAAACCAATCTTGATCAACTGCCAGTCGATCTCCCAATCGAGGCGCAGCAGACCCTTGAGGCTAGGGCGCACATGGCTCTTCCCTGAGAAGAGCAACCACGATCCGAAGATGAAGGACAAGGCAGCCGAGATCTCGGTAGCCAAGGCGGCACCGAGCACGCCCAAACCAAGCCCCGGCAGGCCCAAGACTGGCACGCGGTCGAAGATGAACAGCGGATCAAGGATGATGTTCAGTCCAGCGGAGAAGAACATGATCTGCATCGCCCGCTTCGAATCGCCCACGCAACGGAGTGCCGTCGCTACTGTCAGAGAGCTGAACATGATCGGCAGCATGAACAGCCGCACTCTGCCGTAAGCTAACGCATCCTTCAAAACCACGGGGTCGTTGGTGAACAGGCTGAGCAGCCGTGGCAGGAACGGCAGGAAGAGCGCGCTGGAGATGACGGCCAAGAGCGCCTTGAAGACGAGCGTCTGCTCCACCACTCGCTGCGTCCGGGCCATGTCCTTTGCACCAAAGCTCTGCGAGATTAAAGAGACAGAGCTGTTTCCCACCACGTTGTTCAGCACGAAAGACAGCCAGTAGATGGTGGAGAACACGGTGACTGCGGCCACTGCCCCGGCAGACAAGCGTCCCACCCAGGCCATGTCCACCAAATCATAGAGAGTCTGGGCCATAAAGCCGAGCATCATGGGAATAGCCATGGCCACCAAGTTTCCGGTGACGTTGCCTTGGGTCAAATCCCGCTTCATCGAACACACCCCTCTGTTCCCAGAGCATTTCTGGATGACTCTTGCATTAATATACTCTACACTCTTATTAAAGTCAACCCCGATATTGAATAATCAAAGGGACAAAGCAAGAAATTCTGCTCCACGGCGAAAGCGAGAGCAGGCAGGCCCCGATGAACACCGGGACCTGCCTGCGAGCGGGATCGTTCAGAAAGTGATTCCCCAGGGGAACGTAGCGCCACAGCATGCTGTGGCGCCGGGACTGGCTCGGCATGCCGAGCCTCTACAAGGCACAAACTAGACAGCCCCGCGGGCCGTTGCTTCAAAGCAACCTGATGACGGCTTAAGCAGAGGCGGTGGCTGCTGATTCCTCACTCGCCTGCGGAGCCACCGGTTGCACTACCCGCCAGGTCTTCCAGCGACCCCTCAGGTAAGCGGTGACAATCACCGCACACTCCGTCACCTCGGCCAGCGCATAGCTGGCGGCCGCATAGATAAACGGGAGCTGCATCCACTGCACAACCAGCAACAGAAACGGCACTTGCACTGCCCAACGGGCCATGATTCCAGAGATGAGGAACGGCAAATTATAGCCGGCGCCCATCAAGGAGGTGGCGAGCCCAAAGGTCAGCCCGGCCAAACAGAGGCCTGGCATCAGCACATAGATCACGCTGCGCCCCAGCGCCAGGACAGCCAAATCCTGCGTGAACAGCCCCAAGATCTGAGTCGGAAAAGCGTAGGCCAGCAGGCTGAAGAAGAGCATGCTGCATACACCCAGGGCGGCAGTAGTCCTGGCCGTCTGGTCCGCTCTCGGTGCGTTACCTGCACCCAGATTCTGGCCAACAATCGTGCCTCCCGCGGACATCAACCCCTCCAGTGGGACGAAGAAGAAGCGGGTCACCCGCTGCACGATGCCCATAGCGGCAACGGCCACCGTTCCATAGACGGAGACGAAGCGCAGGATTAACACCTCCGCCAGGCTGCGGAGCAGTGATTCAAAACTCACCGGCAGACCAATCATCACCAACTGCCGGTCAATCTGCCAATCCAGCCGCAGCAACCCGCGCAAGGTTGGCTGCACATAGCTCTTACCAGAGAAAAGCATCCATGCTCCGAACAGGAAGGACAGCGCGGCCGAAATCTCAGTGGCCAAAGCGGCACCGAACACCCCGAGACCAAGCCCAGGAATGCCCAATCCGGGCACGCGCTCAAAGATGAACAGCGGGTCAAGCACGATGTTCAGCCCGGCAGAGACGAACATGATATACATGGCGCGCTTGGAATCACCGACGCACCGCAACGCGGTGGCCACTGTCAGCGAGCTGAACATCACCGGCAACATGATCAGCCGGACGCGGCCATAGGCCAGAGCGTCCTGCAACACCACCGGGTCGGCGGTGAACAAGCTGAGCAGGCGAGGCAGCAGCACGAGCATGATCGCACTGGCGACCACCGCCAACAGCGACTTGAACACCAGCGTCTGCTCGACCACCCGGCGGGTCCGATCCATGTCCTTTGCCCCAAAGCTCTGCGAAATCAACGACACCGAGCTGTTACCCACAATATTGTTCAAGACGAACGAGAGCCAGTAGAGCGTGGCAAAGATGGTGACCGCGGCCACTGCAGTGGACGATAACCGACCCACCCAGGCCATGTCCACCAAATCGTAGAGCGTCTGAGCCATGAAGCCGAGCATGATTGGGACACCGGTCATCACCAAGTTGGAAACCACATTGCCTTTAGTCAAATCGCGTTTCGCCATCTTTCACACCTCCATTTCCTACCTGTCACAGTATATGGGGGTGGCTGCATGGAAACTAGGCAAAGAACGATTCCAGCACTTACACTACCAGCAAGCAAAAGGCTGAAACGCGGGGGACTGTCCGAGACCGCTGAAGAATGGGTCAGTATTTCGGCCGTAGATAGTCAAGAACGAGTCGGCATTGCTCTCACTGATGTTTTTCCTGGAGAAATACGGCTACCTCAAGGCTGGCAGGTTGCTGCT
>JAEZJZ010000014.1 GCA_023436245.1 Bacillota bacterium
TTAGGCAAGGGGAGTAGGACACGGGCGGAACCGCTCACGCGGTTCCGCCCGTGTCCTACTCAGATGTGCTTTTCCAAGCTGAGAGCGTAGACGTGAAAACCTTCCTTCTCGTAGAAAGCGAGCGCATGCTCGTTGAACGAGAATGCGTTCAATGTGACCCTGCAAACGCCCTTTGCCTTCATCCACTCCACGCAGGCATGCATCAGCCTTCTGCCGGCGCCAAGTCCGCGTGCCTCTTCCTTGACATACAGTTCGTCAAGGTAGCCGATCACTGCACCTCGACTCTCAAAGTAGTTGCACAGGGCGTACCCGATGGTTTCCTCGTTCGACTCTGCCAGCAGAATAAGTTGTTGCTCGTCCTTGGCCCTGAACAACTCCCCGTTGCGCTTGATGCGATCTTTCAGATGGTTTTCCAACGGCCCAAAATCCCGGTGGGCTCGGTTGAACATGGATAGACCTACGGACAAGCCAAGGAAAGCCTGCTCGTCGCCTGCGGTTGCTTGGCGAATTTGCACTTCCATTCAAAACCCCTCACAATCGTTTCATTCTGGTGGCGATAATCCACAGCGTCCCCATGCTAACCTAAGAAGTGCTTCCCAGTCAATCGTCTCCGGGTATGATGAGTGTGTGCCTTCATTGACGCTTATGCCCCGGGCGGATCAGTCCGAGAGGGTTTTCGCCGCACTTGGCAGAATATGTACCGAAGGGCGGGGCAACGCGGCCCCAGTCACTATGAAAAGCGGAGGGTGTGGGGATGAGTCTGGATGTAGTGAAAGTGATTGAGGAATTCCGCCAAGCGGCTGATTCCGAACGGGCGGTGGGGATGGCGGCATACCTCAAGAATCAGTTCCCCTGCTTTGGCATCCCCATGCCCGAGAGGCGAGCGATCGGCCGGGAGCTGCTGCAGCAGTCCAAGCAGGCAGCGGTGCCGGAGGTCTTTGCTGCAGCGAACATGCTGTATCTGCAGCCGGAACGGGAATGTCACTATCTGGCCATCGACCTGCTCGAGCAGAACTACTTCCGCTTCACCTACGAGGAGTTTCAGCTGTTGTACTCGTTGATCGATCAGCATGCCTGGTGGGATTCGGTGGACGCTTTGCGTAAGGTGCTCTCTCTCTGGGTGAAGGGCAATCGGCAGTACTTGGATGAGGTGATGGAGCGGTTGCTGGCCGCCGATTCTGTCTGGCAGCGACGGACGGCGATCACTCTACAGCTAATGTGGAAGGAGCAGACAGACACCGCTTGGCTGGTGCGGTCAATACTGCGGAACAATGACGATCCTGAGTTCTTCATTCAGAAGGCTATCGGCTGGTCCCTGCGCGACTATGCCTGGACAAACCCGGGCTGGGTGCGGCGGTTCATTGCTGAGCACCGGCTGAGCAAGCTGGCAGCCCGGGAAGGGGGCAAACACCTGTCCAAGTTGGCGGAAACAAGGGGCTGAACTGAGCTGACCGCAAAACAGGAGGAATCCCAGACTGGCTGGGATTCCGGATGCTGCTATTCAATTACGATGGTCTCAAACGTTGGTGGCGTGAACAGGTGGCGCTTCACTAGACAGCGCTCGGCAGCTTGGGCCAGTTCCGGCTTGCGTTCAGCCGGGAAATCAGCTGGCGGCAGGATTTGCATCGTGATTGAGGTGGCCATTCTGGTTTCTGGATTCTGTTCCACGCTCATCACGACTCTTAGCCCTTCGCTCGGCAGACCCTGCATCTTGCAGTATCCGGCGATAGTGGCTGCCGTGCAGGAGCCTAGACCTGTCAGGAACAACTCGTAAGCAGTCGGCTCAGCTTGGCCACCGGTGGGAACGGTAAACTCCTTGAAGTTGGCGGTCGTTTGGCCGTTTTTCACCAGCATTTCAAATGTAGGCATGGCATCTGACTTCCCTTCTGTCCTTGATGGAAAAGAACCGACGGCTGCAGGGCAACTGCCGCTTCATCGCTTTGGCAGCTTCCTGTTACCGCAATAGAGATTTCTTGCTCGTTTGCGCGCATTCCTGCTCTCTGCCCGGCAGAGGGCAAATCTGGTGAAAGAGGTGTTTTGCTTGCAGATCAGTCAGGCCAATACCGCTGATCTCGTTGACGTCTCTAGGTTGGCCTCACTGCTTTGGCCGGATCACACCGCAGATGAACTGGCGGCTGAGGCTCGGGAGTCGCTGCAGTCTGGTCGGACGGCCTTCTTTTTGGCCCGTGCCGGTGAGCAGGCGGTCGCCTTTGCCCAGTGCGCCGAGCGACGCGACTACGTCGAGGGAACCGCTGGCGGCCCGGTCGGCTACCTGGAAGGAATCTATGTGTTACCGGAGTTTCGGCAGCAGGGCACAGCTCGCGCCCTGGTGCAGGCCTGCGAGGAGTGGGCCAAGATGCGTGGCTGTCGACAGTTGGCCAGTGATTGCGAGTTGAACAACAGCGGCAGTCTGGCCTGGCATCTCAGGGCTGGATTCACCGAGACGAATCGTGTCATCTGCTTCGTGAAGGATATAGGCTAGTGAGAACCAAGGGGAGACAGGTCAGCCTGTCTCCCCTTGGTCATTGCTTACTGCAGTTGCAGGCGGAGGATGACCTCATCGCCCTCTACTTCTCCCGTTTCCCGAAAGCCAAGCTTGCGATAGAACTCGAGCGGACCGTCATTCTGCACGCAACTCACCCCTAGGTGTTCAGCCCCGGGGCGCGTGCGCACCTGGTCAATGAGCAGTTCCACTGCCTGTTTGCCGTAACCCTTGCCCTGCTCGTTGGATGCAATCATCAGGCGCCAGAGGAAGTATTCCTTGTTGTCTGCATCGTCGTAGAGCATGACGAACCCGACCGGGGTTTCATCCGCATAGATAGCGCGGAACCATGCCTTTGGCTCGAAATAGGCCTGGGCGATGGAGACGGCGTTCGGGGCAACGCATCTGGTCTGGCCGGGATGGACGGAGAGGTTACAAATGGCCCTCACCGTCTCCGCAGTGACCTCCCGCAGGGAGACGATGGGACGACTGCTGGCATTGCCGTGCTCAATCAAAGTGGCTCACCTCACTTCTACATTAGTTGGTCTGGTTACTCTTGGACCGATACGGGAAGGTTTGTCGCCATTTAGAGTTCAATGGTCCTGGCGGTCACCCCGGCCTTTTCGCTCCAGACGGTGACCGTGGCCTGCCCGTGGCCCGAAATCAGCCATTCGGCCTTGCGTTTTGCGAAACCAGGGATGTGCCCCAGTTCAAACTTGCTTTTGCCGCTGACCAGAGTCAGCCCTTCGCCGAGCTCAAGCTTAGCCTCGACTGGCTTGGCCAGTTTCTGGCGCAGGGCTATCTCGGTGATGTTCGTCGCCAGATAGCCGCTATTCACGGCCACCAGGCACACCCGCTGCAGGTCGTCTGCCACCTGCACCACTTCCAGTTTGCCAATCTGCATCAGTGGTGACGAGGCGGCATGGCGAATAGTGTAGCGAACGCTGCCGCGGATTTCCTCTTCCAGCAGGTGTCCCGGCGGGTTCTGTTGCACATATTTGCGATTCCATCCGCCGAGCTCAACCGGTCCAAGCTGTGGGTGTAGGAAGGAGTGCCAGTCAATGAAACCGGCTCCAGCCAACTCGTGGTCATTCCACTGCAGCAGTTTCAGTTCTTCCTCTTCCTCCTGCTTGGGGGTAAGGTTCTGCATCGCCTTTACGTTGCGTCTCTCAATGCCGGCACGCTTGGGCATATCCCATAGCTCTATTTCCAAACCAAGGATGCCGAGGTGGGCATAGGCCCAGTCAGGGAAGCTGCCCACGGTGGGACTCTTTTGGTCCCAGGTGAGGTCGTGGAAGATGGAGTAGAGCGGAAATCCCGTCTCTTCCTTGCCCATATAGCCAAAGGTCTTGTACAGCTCCAAATCTGCCCGCAGCATCTTGTCGTCGCTCAAGTGTTCAAATGGCCGCAGAAAGACGCCGACGGCAGTATGATAGCCGAGCGCTCCGCCAATGTTCTTGTGCTGCAGCATGAAGTCGGCTACTGCCCGCGTCTCCGGCTCGCTGAACGGGTAGGGGCCGGCGCCCTTCTGGCGATGCTCGGGCGCCCAGTTGGCGGCGAAATTGCGGTTGAAGTCCAGTCCGAACTGCGGTCTAGCCAGCTTGATTTCCACGCCGTCAAAATTCTTGATCATGCCTTCCGGAAGCAGGCGATAATACTCGCCACCAAAGTCAGCCGGACCTCTTCTGACCATCAAGCGCGGATCCAGATCGGAAACCTTCCAATCGCCGTGTGGATCGCACAGGCGCATCTGCAGGATCAGCCCGTCTCCATCGATGTCCTGCGGGTACAGCCCGTCAGGCTCTTCCGTCTCCGGATAGGGGCGGGCGGCCGACCTCACCGAGTGCGGGGTGGTCAGGTAGTACTCAGAGCCATCCATGGTGATGCGTGGCATGACATAGACAGTGCGAGTATCCAGCATATGCGTGCAGAGTTCATCCTGCCCGTAGTCAGAGAGCAGTTCCTGAATGGTATAAAGGCAGGCTGCCGACCCGGAGACTTCGCCTGCATGGGTGTTGCCGTTGATGAAGTAGGCTGGCTTCTGCTCGGCAGGCCCGGTGGCCTGATTGGTCAGCTCCATCACCCACTGCTGCCGCCCCTCGGGGCTGGTTCCGGCTGAGAACAGGCGGCAGAACTGCGGAAATTCCCTGGCACACCCCTCCAGCATGGCTGTGATCTCCTGGTAGGTATGAAACCGGTTGAACACCACTTTTTCCATCATGCACTCACTCCTCTTTCTTTCCCATGGGCATGGCGATATTACCTGGAGAGTACTCCGGTTCTGTTTGCTTAGTCTTCCGTGCGCAGGGAAGGAAGTCCTGCAAAAGCGAGAGCGGTCAGAAAGTCGCTCTTCTTCGTATCGTAGACCCCGCAGCATGCGAGAGCGTTCAGAAAGTAGCTTTCTTACTCACCGTAGCTCCCGCAGCATGCTGCGGGA
>JAEZJZ010000101.1 GCA_023436245.1 Bacillota bacterium
TGAGGAGACTGGCGCTGGCATAACCGCGCCAGTCTCCTTTCCGTCGAAAAAGGAAAAGGACCCTGCCCCGGAGTGGCTTCATGTCCAGTGGTTAACCTCCATGCGCTCGAGTTTTCACACGGGCTGACAGTCCCCTTTGCCACAGCGCACTACATCCTGTCGCAATAGATGTGCATCGCCTGCCGCATGAATGCGGCCAGCCCCGGCTTCACCGCGTCGATGTTGGCGGTGAAGCGCTCGTCCTCCACATACAGGTCGGCCAGTCCGCGGAATGCCTCCGGCGTGCAGGCGAAGAAACTCGCGTTGATGTGCTTGTACCAGGCGTCGACTGCAGCCTGCACCCCCGGGTCGCCCGGATCCTTATCCATGTTGTTCGCGATCTCCTGGGAAATCTCGCCCGAACGCTTCAGCATCTCCGGCCACTCATCCTTCCGGGCCATCGGGTCGACACCATAACGCTCCCGAACTTCGTCCGCATACTTTTGTTGATGCTCTTCGGCTGCCCGCATATCCAGGCCCTTGAACATATCCTTTTTGCTCATCGTTTTCCCTCCTTCAATTGATGCGATCGTCTGCTCCACCGTCGCGATCATCTGCTCAATCCGTCGCTTCTGCTCACCCAGCAACTGCTTCTGCCTGACCAAGGCCTGCTTGCGGTCAAAGCGCGGGCTGTCTAGAATCGCCCCAATTTCCTGCAAGCTGAGCCCGATCTCCTTGAAGAACAGAATCTGCTGCAGCCGCTCGATGTCCCGATCTGCGTAGAGCCGATACCCGCTGGGTGATAGGGTCTCCGGTCGCAGCAGGCCGATTTGGTCGTAGTGATGCAGCGTGCGCACGCTGATCCCCGCCATCTCAGCCACCTCTTTCACCATGTAAGCCATCCTTTAGCCCTCCCAGCAGGTCGGAGACCTGCGATCTAAATAGACAATTGTTCCGCATCGCTTTTAGTCTAGGGTATCACGTTACGTGAGGGTCAATAGGCAAAATCGAAAATATCTCGGCGGGTGGGATACTGACTGGAGCCACTCAAGAGACAGCGGGATAAGAACTCTGTCTTGCTGGCGTTGTGGGGTGAGGTCCGTCGAACTGGGTCAAAAGCAGAAAGCCCTCGCGTGAGGGCTTTCTTGGCAGCGGCTGCACCGTGTGGCAAAAAGGTCCGTCCCTGCTGCCCCAAAGGGACTACGGGGACGGATCTGCTGTCCCACTTGTTTTCGTGGGACAGAGATCCGTCCCCTGTCCCGCCTCCTAGAACCTCTCTGCCACCGACTTCGCCTGCGTGAATAGCTTGAGGTAATCCGGTCCGCCAGCCTTGCTGTCGGTGCCGCTCATGTTGAAGCCGCCGAACGGATGCACGCCGACAAACGCGCCGGTGCAGCCGCGGTTCAGGTAGAGGTTGCCGGCATGCAGTTCCTGCTCGGCCTGCAGCAGCCGCATGCGGTCATTGCTGTACACCGCCGCAGTCAAGCCGTAAGGCGTGCCGTTGCCGATGGCAATCGCCTCGTCATAATTCTTTGCCTTGATGAAGGAGAGCACCGGGCCGAAGATCTCCTCCTGAGCCAGGCGCGAATCCGGCTGCACATCGGCGTAGATGGTCGGCTGCACGAAGTAGCCCTCGCTGCTGTCGGCCTTGCCGCCCACCACCAGCCGGTCGCTGCTCTGCAGGTAGGAACTGATTTTCTGGAAGGCGGCATGGTCAATCACCGCCGTCACCTGGTGGTTCTCCACGGCGCTGCCGAGCGAGAGCTGGCTGGTCAACTCGGCCACCCGCCCGAGCACCTGGTCATAGACCGGCTCGGTGATAATCGCCCGCGAGCAGGCTGAGCACTTCTGACCCTGGAACCCAAAGGCTGAACTGGTGATTCCCCTGGCCGCCGCTTCCAGGTCGGCTGTCTCATCGACGATGATGCAGTCCTTGCCGCCCATCTCGGCCACAACTCGCTTAATCCACCGCTGCCCGGGGCGAGTCTCCGCCGCTTGCTGGTTGATGCGCAGGCCAACTGCCTTCGAACCGGTGAAGTTGATGAAACGGGTGAGCGGGTGGTTGACCAGATACTCGCCGACGTCTTGTCCGCCTCCCGGCAGGTAGTTGACCACGCCGTCCGGGATGCCGGCTTGCTGCATCAGCGCGAAAGCCTTGGCCGCAATCACCGCGCCGGTGTTGGCCGGCTTAATCACCACCGTGTTGCCGCAGACGATGGCTGCCGCCGTCATGCCGACCAAGATGGCCAGCGGGAAGTTCCAAGGGGAAATGACCACGCCCGCCCCAAGCGGGGTGTAGATCAGTCGGTTGCGTTCCCCCGGCCATGCCACTGTCTCGCTGTCAGCAGCCAGTTCCATGGCCTGACGAGCGTAGTATTCGCAGAAGTCGATGGCCTCGGCCACATCCGCATCGGCCTCGCCCCAGTTCTTGCCCACTTCGAAGATCATCCAGGCGGTGAGCTCAGCCTTGTCTCGCCGCAGCAGGGCAGCCAGTTTGAACAGGCAGTCTGCCCGCGCCTGCCACGGAACCCGACTCCAGTCACGATAGGCCTTCCAGGCAGCCGTCAGCGCAGCCTCAGCCGCCTGCGAATCGCCCTGCGCCACAGATCCGACCACCTGTTGATGCCGGCAGGGGTTAAGTGACTGGAACAGCGCATCCGTCTGATAGGGTCTGCCCCCAAGCATCAGGGGATACCATTGCCCCAGCTCCGCGGACACCTTGTCCAGCGCCGCCCGCAGCTTGGCGGTCTCGGCAGGCAGATGGAAGTCGGTCAGCCGCTCGTTGGTGAACGAAATCATCTTTCTTCCTCCATTCCCAAAGTGAAATGGTGTAGCGCCAGTGGCTGCCGCTCTCCCGTTCACGGTTTTTGCGCACAAGCAAAAACGCTTGCAGATTTCTGCAAGCGCATAACAAAACAAGCCCCAGATCAGGCGAGGCCCTGTCCTGTTAGCGCTCCTTTCCAAACACGGGAGGTTCAGTCGTTTCCAACTGAGCCCTCGGGCAACAGCACTGTTGCCACCGTCCGGCAGCCCATCGGCCTACGTCATTAGGGATACCGGATCGGAGACGCCACACTATGCACATATTCTGCAGCGCTGACCAGACTCCTGCCTGCGCCCGGCCGGCTCTAGTGTGTCTACCCTGATCGGGGACATACCTCGGCGGGGGCCAAGCAAGGCGCCCCTACCCGCCCCCCACCC
>JAEZJZ010000003.1 GCA_023436245.1 Bacillota bacterium
AGCAGATCGATTCGATTGCCCCTGCTTGCGGGACCCTGACGGGTCCCATCACCTCTCGTAACCCATGCTGGGGTGGTCAACTTTTGGATTAGCGCGGTGGTCAACTTTTCGATTGACATTCACAGCGGGCTGGATCGGTTACTTCATACCGCTTTCGACATTGGCGGATACACCATCCTTGAGGTGTGGCGGAATCGTTTGCTGCGGCTGATCAATACCTATGAACTGCCTCTGCCGCAAGCTTACGCGGACGCTCAGTTCCGGAATGGGGGCAACCAGTTGGCGGATGCTTGGCGATTGGTGGAGGAGCTCGGTAGCAAGCTGGATGTGGCCATGGAGATTAGCCGCGAACTGCAGTCCAATCTGGCTGCAATTTCTGAAGCGGTACGCCTTGATCAGCTGACGGGGTTGTCGGCGGTGCAGTTGTTGCCGGGATTCCTAACAGAGGCACTGAGGCGCGTGCAGACGGCCCAGGATGAGCGCGTTACTTTGGCCCTGGTTGCGGTTGATGAAGTAGCTCGCATCAACCATCAGTATGGGTTACAGGTGGGCGACCGGCTGCTGCAGAAGATCGCCAGTGAGTTGTCGGTGCAGTTCCCGCTCAAGGAGGGGCTGTTCCGGCATCACGGAGCCAGCATGGTATTGGTTTTTCCAGCCCTGGCAGCGGCAGATGTGCAGCGCGAGTTGGAAGCCTTCCGGCAGCGGATCAAAGATCAGAATTTCGAACGGGTGAACGCGACGGTCAGTGTTGCCTTGATCACGCTGGACGGACAGACAAGCCAGGCGGTAGAACAGGCAAACCTGCTGGATACGCTGACGCAGGCTCTCGCACGCCTGCAGTCACAGGGAGGAAATTGCCTGGAGGTGTGTGGGCAGTCTTGCTTGGCGGAACAGGAAGTGACCGTGCTGGTGGTTGAGCCGAACCCGGTAGCAGCCCGGGTACTGACGGGTATCGTAGAGAGCTTGGGTTACGGCTGCCTGATCTCCACAGATGGTCTAGACGCGGTGGAGCAGGTAGAACGCCATCATCCGAGATTGGTGCTCTCCGAACTGATGCTGCCCAAGCGCAGCGGCTTGTTTCTGCTGACGCACATCAAGCAGTACAGCGCCTTGATGGATATCCCGCTGATCTTCGTCACTGTGTCGGCTGATGATGAACAGCAGATACGGGCTCTGCAGACTGGCGCCTGGGACTTTCTGATCAAGCCGGTTCATCCAGATATTCTGCGAGTCAAAATTCAGAGAGCGTTACAGGGTGGGCAGAATCCATGACCAAGCTGCTGACGATCTTCGTGCTGTCCTCAGTTGCCGTGGTCAGCTTGGCGGCGGTGCTGCTCGTGCTCTATCGCCTGGCGCGGGAGTTCTCTCGACGCAGGAGCGAACGGTGGGCGGAGCATCTGGTGGCTCTACTCGCAGCCTTTTCGGTGGGTGAACCAGGTCGGAAGGTATGGAACCCCTTGCTGGTAAGTGCCAGAAGTCGCCCGGTGGCTTTTTTGCGCACGCTGCTGCATTACTTGGACAATTGCAGTCTGCAGGGAGTCTTGGCTGGAGAAAGATGGAAGGCGCTGCTACAGAAGAGTGGGATATTCGCCTTTCTGGAGGACTGTCTGCGCTCGCGCGAGGCCTGGCGGGTCGTCTTTGGCCTGAACTGCGGACTCAGATTGGGCCTCGACACGATGCTGGCCCCCGCCCGTGAACTGCTCAACCACTCCGATCAGTTGGTGCGGTTCACGGCAGCCGAATACTTGCTGGCTCGGCAGGACTTCTCCTCCTGCCGAGCAGTGTTGCAATTATTGTCCCAGGCTGAAGACTGGTACTTGTCGCGCTATTACCCCTACTTCGCCTCCCACCCGGAGCAGGCTGGCCAGTTGCTCGAGTTGGTGGGGCAAATGGATAGTGCATCCGATCTGGTGTTGCACAAGGTCCTCCGTCGGATGCCCTGCCTGGAAGTGGACGAATACTTCAAGCAGCGAATCGCTCTGGGGCCTGACCTGGAGAGAGAAATAGCGGCTGAGTACCTGTTTGAGTACGATCCGGTCTACCTGGCGGAGCATGCTTTTCATCTCGACATTCGTCCCTACATCAGGGCACTGGCGTTGCAGGCCTGCGGGCGGATCCCGTACAGGCAGGACTTGCTGGACCGGTTGCTGCTGCATAGTGGAGACAATTTCGAGGTGATTCGTCGCAGTGTGCAGGCCAGCCTGGAACAGATCGCTCGTCGCTCGCGTGCCGCTGTGGTCTACCTGAGGCGAGTGATGGAAGAGGGTGGACAGGTCGACCAGCTTGCCGCCATTGCCCGGCTGTTTGAGCAGATCGACTATACCTATGAGTGCCTGCGGGAACTGGACATTCCCTCCTTGCAGGACGGGGCGGTCCTGGTTCTGGAGAGGATGGCCGCGGCCGGAGAGTTGGTGGACATGCTCACCTACCTGCGCAACCAGAACCGCGGCAAGGCGCGTCAACAGGTCTTGAGCCTGATCATGCGCTTTGCTCCTCAGGCCGCAATCAGCCAGCACCGTGATTTGCTGGAGCGGCTGCCCGAGGAACTGCGGCAGCCTTTGCTCCAGCTAGTACCGCAGACTGCGCCGGTGATGGCCCATCAGGAACGACGCAACTGGGCGCAAACCGGTCTGCTGTCTGCCATTCTGCTCTTGGTGACTGGCGGCCCGCTCGCCGCCTATGCAGCTTGGCATTGGGATTTGGTCAGCCATCAGGACTGGCAACTGTTTCTGGTTAACCTGGTGCTGGATTTCAATCGACTGATTGTGCTCTATGTGGCTTCCATCAACAGCCTGTACCTGTTGCTGATGGTCTTGTCTCTGCTGGGGATAGGTTGGTACTTGCGCCGCAAGCGGGCGTGGACACTCGGCGACTATTTCCGGCGGCGCTTGGTGCCGCCAGTCAGCATCATCGCGCCCTGCTATGACGAGTCGCCGACGATCATTGAGAGCATCAACTCGCTGTTGAACATTCAGCATCCACACTTTGAAGTGGTGGTGGTCAACGACGGCTCTCGAGATGACACTCTGGGAAAATTGGTGAACTATTACGGACTGGAGAAGACGACCATTGTCTACCGCCAGTTACTGCCTACAGCAGCGGTGCGCAGCACCTATGTTTCGTCCCGGTTTCCCAATCTGTTCGTGATCGACAAGGCGAACGGCGGTAAAGCAGACGCGCTGAACGCTGGCATCAACCTGGCCCGCTACCCCTACTTTTGCTCCATCGATGCGGACACGTTGATTGACGGTGATTCTCTGATTCACGCTGCCGCCCCGTTCGCCTTCGAGCATACGACTTGCGTGGCCACCGGCTGCAACATCCGGGTGATCAACGGATGTCAGGTGGACAACGGTCAGGTGGAACAACGTCGCCTGCCAGCCAAATTGATCGAGCGCATTCAGGTGCTGGAGTATACCCGGGCCTTCATCGCCAGGCGCACTGGCTGGTCCTATGCCAATGGACTATTGATCATCTCCGGGGCCTTCGGTCTGTTCAAGAAGAAGATAGCTCTGGCCTTGGGCGGGTACAGCACTAACCGCAGCCGCAGCCACGGCACTGTGGGGGAGGACATGGAGTTGGTGGTGGAGTATCATCGCCACCTAGCAGAACAGCAGGTGGATTATCAGATCATCTTTTGTCCGGATGCCAGCGGCTGGACTCAGGTTCCCGACCGGTATTCCGTGCTCCGTCGACAGCGAGAACGCTGGCACCGAGGCTTGATCGAGGTGTTACTGGGGAACCTGCGGTTGTTATTCAACCCCAGGTATCGCGGGGTGGGGCTGTTTGCCTACCCATATTTCTTCTGCTTCGAGTTCCTTGGATCTATTATCGAGGCCTATGGCTATCTATCGGTTGTTCTGGCGGCAGTGCTGGGGCTGCTCAATCCGGTGGTGGCTGCACTCCTCTTCGTCTTTTCCGTGATGTTTGGCACCCTGCTCTCGCTTTTTGGCCTGTTCCTGGAAGAGCGTCATCGTTCCCTTTACTCACTGCGCGAGTTGCTCGTTCTGGTCGGGTGTTGCTTGATCGAAAACCTCGGCTACCGCCAGATTACTGCGCTCTGGCGGTGGTGGGCTACCCTCAACCTGATTCTCCGTCAGAGCACCTGGGGGCAGATGGATCGCCGGCAGTTCACCGGGAAACCAGGCTCGCTGAGCTCCGAACAGCAGCCTGTTGTCCAGCGTTCTCTGTAGCGGAAGGGGGAGATCAGTGATGCACCGGCCGCGCCCTTTGTGGCGCAGTATCCTGTTCACAGTGCTGTTTGCACTCCTGGTTGGCCTGGCCATCGGTGCGCCGTTGCTGCTCGATGGTATTGTTCCGCTGGAGAACTGGCTGCGCCAGCAGGCGCTCAGCCAAGCTGAGATCGACTCTGTGCTGACGTTGGTGTTGGTACTGGCTGCGCTCTGCGTGTTCTCGGTTGCCTTGATTGCCCACTACGTGGTGCAGGGCAAGGAGCGACGCAGTGGCCTTGGAGCAGTGTTACTTCTGGTGTGTGCTCTGCTGGCTACGCGGGGGCTACAGCAGCTGTCCAATCGCGGAATAGCCGTCTTGGCCAGGATCTCGGAGTTCTCGCTGCAAGAGCAGCGCTTCAACTTTGGACCCTATCCGGATGAGGTGATGCTGCGGGAGATCAGGCGGGCAGGAGTGATGCACATCATCACGCTGCTCAATCCGGCCATTCCGTTCGAGGCCACTCTACTGGCGCAGGAGCAAGCGGCAACCTCCCGGCTGGGGCTGACAGTGCATTCATTTCCAATGCTGCCCTGGGTACGGGGCAACGAGCCGCAGCTAGAGGACGCCCTGCAGTTGGTTGATTCCTTGCCGGGGGAGGGGTTCTATGTACACTGCTATCTGGGCAAGCATCGCGTCGCCTTGTTGCAGAGTCGCTTGTCGGAGGAGGCAAACCTCGGCTGGAAGGATGAGCCCTGGCCTGAGGCCTTTGAGCGCGGAGCTATCCTAACCTTCGACCGAGGCAGAGTGGTCACCGGGCCACAGCCGACCGACGAAGAGTGGATGGAGCTCTGCACCCGGCAAGTCAAGTTGGTGATCAGCCTGCTGGATGAAAGCGACCCCGAGCAGGCGGAGCGCCTGGCCGAGGCCCACCGGGCGGCCAAAGCCCTTGGCATGAAGTTCTCTTCTTTCTCAGCCACCCCAGGCAACGAGGATGCCGTAGTCTGGCTAGCCCTCAATCTGATCGGGGGAGTGGATGAGAAGGTCTACATCTTTGACTTCTTGGCAGGCGAGAGCATCAACACACTGCGCTGGGAGCTGGCCGCCACCTGCCCTTCCCCCTAAACGAGCCACCGGGACGGAACCGATGGTAGCTGATTCGGTGGGCCAAGCTGCGCGGGCGGGAAGAAGCCGTCTGCGCAGGAACTGGTCGAAGGCTTCGCCGGCCCGTGATGATCGCACACAAAAAGGGAGCTCTTGGGCTTGTTAAGTCCGAGCTCCCTTTGTCTTGCGGTCAAGGTATGCTTTGCAGAGAAGTGTCAGCAGCGAGAAGGTGGCTAGACCGAGCAATAGGCCTACCGTATCGATGGCCACGTCGCGCAGGCAGCCCTCGCGACCCGGGATGAAGCGTTGAATAGTCTCGTCAATTGCGGCGACTGTCACACCGATGGGTAACGCTACGTTGCGGTGCGATGGCAGCGGCAACAGAGCCCAAGCGAGCAGTAATCCCAGCACGCAATACTCCCAGAGGTGACCGAGCTTGCCCAGGGAAAAGGCCAGAGATGTCCCCGGCAACACCGGCGGCTGCAGCGGCGTTCCCTGCACCAGCCGGGTGAGTTGGCCGATCGGATTCCCCGGAGGCCGGGAGTGGGCGGACATGAACCAGATGAAACCTATCCAAGCGACGACAAGGAACCAGCGCCAGAGTGCTTGTTTGCGGGCCATCTAGCGATACTTCGCTGCCATCTGTTTGATCAACTCGATGTCTTCGGCGCTGAACTTGGCCTTCACCTGTTCCTTCACCTGCGCTTTGGTTTCCGCGTCCCCGCCTTCGTAGAGACGGTAGAGGTTCAGCAGTTCACTGGGTGAGAACTTCATCAGGGTCTTCACCAGCATCAGCTTTTCATCAGAAGTCATCTGGCCGAGCAGTGACGGGAGGTCGCCGACCAGGTCCATTTCGCTGTCAGAGAGCTTAAGCCCGCTTGCGGCCTGAGCTACCGCACCACCGATCGGGTCGGGCGACTCGGTACTGGGCTCAGGTTGTTGAGTTTCGGGCGGTTCCGTCTGCGGCGTGTTTGTTTCCGGGGAAGTGGGCGGTTCTTCCGGCTGGGCAGTACTGGTCGGTGGTGATTGCGGTGGTGATTGCGGTGGTGATTGCTCGCTACGTTCATCTTCTACGCCAGAGGATGGGGCATCATTCGCTGTTGGCCCCGCATTTGCTCCAGCGGCAGGTTCGGGCTCGTCAATCAGTTCGCTCAGGAGAGTGTCAATCTCACGGGTATAGCGGTGAAGCAGATACTGGTATACTCCGTAGGCCGTCATGCTCAATATGAGCAAGGTCACCACGGATACAACACCGATCTTCCGCCAGTTCCAACGCACCAGCCTCACCACCCCATATAGTATCTATTTCCATTATAGCATGGTATTCAGTAAACAGAGAAGGCCGGCCAGCGGCCGACCCTCTCTAGAGCTACTAATTACGAAAACGTCACCGTGTACGCTTCCCCGTCCGGATCAGCAGTTTGGAGTTTGAAGTAGATGCTGTGGCCTACCAAGTCACCCAGTGTAATGTCTGACCACGCCTCGCCTACGATACCGGATAGCGCTGTCTTGAACTCAGCCTTCCGCGCGTTATCAAGTGGGTTGTACCAAGGGCCAGTTGCACTAACACCGAGTAGATCAGGAAGGGGATCGTCCAGGTTCACCAGAGTAATCGCGGCAATCAGCGAGCTGAGGTTATTCTCTAGCTTCGTCAGCGGTTGATTCACAGTAGCGGTGATAACCCGTCCTGAGACGCTTGCAGTAACCCATCGAGCTGGGACCGAAGCGCCGCTTGCATCGCCAAGGACTACCGTGATTGTGGCGTTGGTTGTGCCAATAGTACAGTTCAGAGTGATTGTCTGACCAAGCAGAGCGCGTAAGGTCCCCAGACTGACATCTCCGTCGAAGGTGGTACCAGTCTGATTGAGGACGACGTCGATCAGAGCCTGATAGTCACCCATTAGCTGAGCGAGGGTGACCATGCCATCAGTGGTTGTGAACTGCGTGAATCCTGATACGGGCTCATTTCGGACAATCACGCTATTTACCGTAATACTGCTCGCAGGAGAGGTCGTCACAGTCAAGGAGTCGACGTAGACGTTGTTTGGTACTCCTGAGAGTGTGAGCGTGTTTGTGGAACTATTGAAGGTGACCCCAGGGATCTCGCTGTTGCTTGGGGTCTTCACAACTACTCCGGTAATGGATGGTGTTGTCGGTCCGGGATCCCCGCCACCGCTGTCGCCGCCACCGGTTGGGGGTGGTGGTGTAACTGTACCGGTCTGAGTGTCACCGTTATACTCGTACTCAGTACCCTCTGGAGCGGTGACTTCCTTGACATCAGACTTGGGATCTACCTTCACAACGACATCCTTGGCCCCCTCTTCGACAGAAACCTTGTTGACCTTACCACCTGCAGCGACATCCACTGTACCAGCGGTGGTTTTCACCTCTGCCACCGTACCTGTAATCACTGTGTTTGAAGCAGGTGCTTTGTTCGTCACTGTTCCGGTGACGGTGCCTTGCAGGTTTGTGTTTGCACCGGTCGCCGACTCGCTGGTGGTCACGTTTGCCACGGTAGCCGTGGGGGCAACTGTCGTGGTGGCTTGCGGAGCGTTGACAGCGACAGTGCCGGTTACCTTGCCTTGTACGTTCGTGGTTGAGCCGGTTGCCGACACGCCCGTGGTCACGTTGGCCACGGTGGCGGTCGAGGCCACGGTGGTGGTGGCATTGGGTGCGTTGTTGGCCAGAGTGCCTGTAACGTTACCCTGAATGTTCAGGGTCGATCCTTGGGCGGACTCAGTGGCCGTGACGTTGCTCGCAGTCGAACCTTCACCCATCTGCAGGTTGGTTTCTGAGGACGCGACGGTGACGTCGTTGACGTCTCCGATAATCTCAACAGTTGCCCCTGCTGGGACGTTGATCACGATGTTCGGCCTGGCGTCGCTTGTGGACCCGCTGTTGTCCACGATACCGGGAGTTTGGAACTCTACCTCACCGGCGCTTGCTTCACCTTCTACGACCAAGCGGGTAGTCCCATCCGGATAGGTGATCTTCACCTTGGCCAGTTGGGTCTTGCCGCCAGCGTGAACGGAGTTGCTGCCGCCGCCAGCGACGATGGTGCGGCCCTCCACGACCACGTCAGTCAGGTAGACATCGCCGTCTCCTACGCCCTCCGTGATGTAGAGGTCACCTTTGACCACGGTGTTGCGCAGGGTGGTGCCCGACTTGCTGATGGTGGCGTTGCCGTTTAGGGTGCGGGTGCCCGTCTCAGGACCGAATGTGGTGGCCACATTCATGATTTCGCCGGCGCCGCGGCTCAAGATAGCGATCATCTCAGCACGGGTGATGGTGCTGTTCAGACGCAAGGTGTTGTTGGTGTAACCACCAAGGTAGCCACCCGCGACGATGGAGTTGACAATTGCACGCTCAGCTTCAGTCAGGTTGCCGACGTCGGTGAACCGTGCCAGGGCGTTCTCTGCCACCGGCTCAAGACGCAGGACAATATGTAGCATTTGGGCTGCTTCCAGACGACTGAGTGGTGTGTTGGGCTGGAAGGTAGCGCTGTCACCGGCAAGAGCATAACCACGACCGATGGCCTTGGCGATGTCTGCACGGAACCAACTGCCCAGCTTCACATCGGTGAAGTTGATTTCGGCCTGTTTGGTGAAGCCGAAGCCCCGGTTGACGAAGGCGATGAACTCAGCCTTGGTGATCGGCTGATTCGGACGGAAAGTGTTGCCTGCATAGCCACCAACCAACCCGAGGTTGTTCCACTGGTTGATCGGGCCAATTGCCCAGTGTTTGCTGCTGATATCGGTAAAGCTCTCGGGAGCAGCACTGGCCGGCTGGGCAGGGACGATCAAACCGATGGACAAGCAAATGACGGCGAGCCCGAGCAGAGCTTTGTGTAGAAATTTCTGCATACCTGCACTCCTTTCTAGACTAAACAATGTCTGGTCAGCAACCAAGATCAGGCTTCGCCTCACACCTCCCCAGCCTGCGTAACGACCGCCAGCTCAGCGATCGAGTTAGCAATAAGTGCTATTCTGCAAAGTTCGCCGTTAGCACTCGAAATCCTTCGAAAATCGCGACAGATTTCCACAAACATCCCAATATAATCGGGCTTAATGCGCTAGCGCGTGATGGCGCTCACCCCGTGGGCGAAGTGCGCCCCCAAACCAGATGATTCCAATATGGTTAAAGGGGCAGGAAAGGCTGTCCCTGTGCCGAAGGTTATGGTATAACTCAAGAAATGCTCTTTGGAGGCGCATGTCTGTGCAAGGTAGGCTTAGCTATCGTACGGGGGTAAGACGCTGGCTGGATTCGGACCGCACGGCAGCGATGGCAGCTTTTCAGGACGGGCTCACTTCTGCCGATCAATGCTATCGCTCCCTTTGCCAAGGCTTTATGCACTTTCTCACGGCCGATGACGGAGAAGGTCTGTCGGCGACGCTGCGGGAGTTTGCCAATGCAGACCTCGCTGGCGGGTCGGACTTTTCCATGTTGTTCGTCGTTGGCTACGCTGCCTGGAAACTGACTGAATCGGAGTCAATTACCGATGAGGCGACCAGGGCGGTGCTGCTGTTCTTGGCCCAGCGCTCGCTGTACGCTGTGCAGGTCGAGATGCCTCGTCCCTTGCTGCAATCGCTGGAGCGCCAGTATGAACTGGTACTTGCGCATCTGACTGACTTACTGGATTACCAATTGCGACAGATGCGTCATCGTTCAGTGCTGGTGGACACACTGCTAGACCGGTTATCATATCCCGACTGCAATCTTTCCTCGCTGGTTCGGGAACTGGGCATAGAGCAGGCGACCGAACACCTCTGCCTGATGGATCGGCTGTTGGTAGCGGGCGCTTTCTTAGCCCGTCGGCTCGCTGCCGGCGAACCGACCGACCTGGCTGGAATGCTGGCTGCTACATAAGTCACTTGTTGACAGTAGATGCCGCGCGCTGCTCTTGATTTTACCCGCGATCCGGCTTCGGCTCGCGGGTTTGTTTTGCTCTTGCACCTCTGTCTCCGCAGCTTGGTGTGCGTGTCGATTGGGCGATTTGTGGACAAGTCATCACCTTCAGGGTAGACTGATGAGAGAATACCTAGGGTTGGAGGACATGAATGGACAAGACTATTGGCGAGGTTCTTCACGAACTGATGGATTTTGAGCCGGCGACCGATGAGTGGGAGCAGGCCGGCTTTGATCGCGAGATGTTGGCTGATCCCAGCCTGGAATATCAACTGAACCGTCTGACCAAGCAAGAGCTCGATCAGATCCGGCAGTACCTGCAGGTGAAGCGGGCCAGCTCTCTGCGCAAACAGGAGTTGGCGACCGTACTGGCCCAAGCAATTAAGCTGAAGGCGCCGCTGATGCTGCGGGTGATTGATGAGATCACCTACGATTACCTGTTGGAGTTGGTGGAAAACCGTGGTCTGCTGCGCAAGGCCAATGAGGTTTTTCTCGGCACGCTGCTCTTTCTGCAACAGGCAGGATTGGCTTTCACGGGAGAGATGAGTGGAGTTGGTCCGGTGCTGGTGATGCCGCGCGAGGTGATGGATGTGTTGGCGCCGCTGCTGCGGCAGGACAACGCACGGCAACTGGCGCGCGAGACGCAGAAGGGCTTGATGGCCATGCGCGGACTACTGGCGCATTATGGCATTCTGGAAGCAACGCAGGTGTCCCAAGTGTTGCAGGGCATGGGTTACGAAGTCCCATCCGAACGCTTTGCCGGCATGGTTTTCGGCGCCGGTTTGGCCAACGGGTATTTTGACCTTCACCAAGGCTATCTCACTGATAAGCGTCTGGTTGAGCGCCAAAGCCTGATTGAGGAGCAAGCCGGCCGAACTCAGATCGGCTACTATCCGCTATCGTTGAAGAAAGCCATTGCGATGGGCGAGCAGCTCTATCTCGACTGGACCGAAGAGCATCGCGACCTCTTTGACTATCTGCAGGATGAGGGTGGCCTGGATGATGAGGAGATTTCTGAAGCGGTAGCCTTTCTGCTATTTGCGATGAACAATAGATTGGCCTCCCCGATGCTGCTGAGCGAGTTGGCGCGCATGGGTGTTCCTGTTGGCGGATACCGTGAGGCAGCGGAGATTTTGACTCTGGTCGAAGCGGCTCGCAGGAAGACTCGCCTCTGGGGGACGAAGGGGTACACCCCTCTGGAGGCGGAAGAGTTGGAGCGGCGACCGCGGTTGCAGGTTTTGGTGAATGACAGTGACCGCAGCAGGCCTAAACTGGGTAAGGGCAAGGACAGCAGTCAGAGTCGCGACTAGGCACAAGGTTTGCTTCGACCCGGAGCATTCTGGGCCGCAACAAGTGCGATCCCCGTTTCCGATTGAAAACGGCGTGGTTGCGCGCTTGTTGCGGCCATTCCGTTTTGTGGTGTTCATTTCTTCTTACTCTGCACCCCCGAAAACGGTCCTACCCCTACGAATAAGCTGTCGAACGACAAATTGTAGGGGAGGATGCGTAGAAGTGAAGAAATTGATGGCGAGTCTCTTGAGCGTGGTGTTGGTGCTCAGTTTGTCTGCCCCTTTGGCGCTGGCTGAGGAACCAACAGGTGAAGCTCCGGTAGTGGTTGAAGCCGGTGCAGAGACCGGAACCAGCACCGAGACTGAAACAGGCACAGAGATAGGTACCGTGACCGAGGAGACGGAAACCGAGACTGACGAAGCAACGGGCGACGAAGCAGAGACCGATACTGATGTCGCTGCTCCGGGGGCGGAAGCTGGAGTCACGCCGGATAGCTGGTTTTACAGTTTTGATCGGGCAATGGAGCAAGTGCAGCTCTTTCTGGCGCAGGGTGAGGTAGCCAAGACCGCCCTGCTGGAGAAGTTGGCCGCCGAGCGCTTGGCTGAAGCCGAGCAGATGCTAGGCGCTGAGCAGCAGGAACTGGCGCAGCAGATGCTGAACGAGTTCGCTGCTACACTTCGGGCGATCACTGAGAACTTGGAAGCAGCGAGTCTCAACACAGACTCGACTGAGGATGACGAGCAGTTGGTTGCGCTAATTGGTTCTATGCAGGCGTTGCGCGAGGGTTTTCAGCTACGGGTGGAGGAGATCATGCAGCAGCTGGATGAGTCATTGGCGGCGGATCCCACCGAGGCCATTGACGAGGCCGAGGACACGGCTGATGCCGTTGATCAGCTGAAAAGTGCAGAGGAGTCCAAGCTGACGACCGCCATCGTGAACGTCTACGGCTTGGATGAGGATATTTTTGCCCAGCTGTCTGAGGCTGGATTGAACTTCGGTCAATCGAAGATGATTGCCATTCTGATGGGCCGAGTCAATCAGAATAAGGCAGAGGGTGGAGAACTGATGACCGTGGAAGATGCGGTGGCTGTCTATAAGAAGGGCTGGGGCCAACTGAAGAAGGAATATGGCTTGAAGTCCGGCGAGCTGGGATTGGCCATCGGACAAATCTTGAAGCAGAGCAAGGCAGTCCCTGTGGAGAACGAAGACGAGGACGACGATGATGCGGATGAACAGGCTGCAGGAGCGGGCGAAGCTCAGGAGAGGGAGCAGAACACTCTGCGGGTGACCACCAAATCCTCTCTAGAGGTCAAGACGCAACATCATAGGGATGAAAAGGGCAATCGTGGCAACGGTCAGGCTAAGGGGAAGAACAAGTAGACCGATTAAGCAAGCAGGACACCGGGAAGGCCGAGGCCTTTCCGGTGTCCTTTTGTGTGCATAGGTCGGGCTCCATACATGGAGCCCCTACGGGAGAGAGTGGCGCGACCTACGGGAAAGAGTGGCGCGACGTGAGCTCCCCAGTTGCGTAGGGGTCGCATGCATGCGACCCGCTTATCGTGTAATCATGCCCGGCATGGTGCGATTGCACGTTACCGGTGATTTAGGTCGGCGATCAAGGCTTGGGCGTTCAGGCGGGCACCGGTGGCCGTCTCAATTTTCTCCATCCAGGGCACGAGTGCGCCAGGCGCGATGTAGTGTTTGATCACGAAATCGTAGGCCAGCTTGGACTGGTAGAGCGATCCATAGGTGCGCTCCAGGTGTGCATGGACCTGGCTGGACATCACGTCAGCCAGCACGTAGTTCTGCCAATAAACGGGGTAGTTGACGTACCAGGCATTGGCCGCCCAACGGGGGGTGCTGTCCTCGCGGCCGCCCTGGATCGATGCATCGATGCACCCGAACAGTTGGTCCAGATCCTGGTCAGGGCACTTGTACGTTTCGTACTCGAACAGGCAGAAGGCGGTACGTTGGCGCAGATAGAAGAACCAGGGGCCAAGACTGCCCGCTTGGGCTTTGGCTATCTCTGTGTCGGAAAGGCCCATCTGGCGCATCCAGGCGGCGTGATGGCTGATGTAACCGAAGACTTCCGCCAGACCCTCCGTGAAGATGCCGGATTCGCGACGCAGAACCATGCTATCCACAGCTTTCAGTGCGGAATGCAGGGCGTGGCCGAGTTCGTGGAACGCCGTCTTGTAGTAGGCATAACCATCGGTCGGATTGCCCAGAATGCGGATATCCTTGCGTCCCAGGCCCATGGTCAGGCCGTTGTAGGGAATGTCAATCCAGTGATGACTGATGCCCAGTTGCTTGAGGTCGATGTCCATTGTCCGACACCAGTTCTCCAGAGCCGGCAGTAGTCCTGATTTCGGGAAATACTGATTAGGAACCTCGCCGGACTGCTCGAGGATGAACTGAATGTCCCAGGGTTCCACGCTATCCAAACCGAGTCGCGCCGCGCCGCTTTGCAGCAGTGACTGATATGTCTCCTCTGTGGATGCAGTCAACTCTCGCAGAATCGCCTCAACCTCTGTCGTCTCCATGCCGTTTAGGTGGAGAGACATGTCCACGTAGTTGGCGAAGCCGGCTTCGCGAGCAGCTGCGTTACGCAGTTTGAACAGCTGCAGCATGTCCGCTTCCAGCGCTCTGGATAACTCCGCATAAGACAACCATGCTGCTTTGCGAACAGCGCGATCGGGGTTTGAGCGCACCATGCCGCGGATGGTACCGAGGTCATAATGTTCGCCGTTCACCTCGTAGTGGTGGGCAATGATCTTGTCGCCGATGATGCGAGTGAGTTGCATGATCTCATCGCGCGCAGTCACTTGTGCTGCCAACAGGTTATTGCTCCAGGCTGATAGTCTCTTGGCCAGCACTGGTTCGCTCACTTTGTCTACCCAGGCGTTGATCAAGTCTGTCAAGGATTTGTCCAGCATGATCGCGGCACGTTGCTTTTCCAGTTCGGCCATGGCCGGATTCGGTTGTTTGTCCACAAACTTCTGGAAACTCATTGACGCGATTTGGTTGCTCAGCGATTCCACTTCCGCTTCCAGTTGATCGAAGTAGGACTTGAGCTCAGCCTCACTGTTAACAGATCGCAATTTTCTCCCTCCTCCAGATAAGTCTTGACTTGCAGATGAAGTTAGACAAACGAAGGAGCCTTTCCTGCTCCGGGAGGTTTGCGCGGGGCCGCAAAAGAAAAAAACACCCCGCAGGGTGTCTGGTCAGTCAGCCCACAACCGGACTGCGAGCCCACCTGCAGTCCGAAGTCTACATAGACCGTATAGACTCATCTGTCCTTAGTTGAGTATGGAGATGCCAAAGATGATGGCGATATTCAGGACGATTGCTCCGAGCACCAAGACCACTTGCGTGATCTGCATGCGGTCCTTGGCGGTGAGAATCTCCTCAGGGGTCAGATGCGGTTGGTTTTTCCGCAGCAGCTTTTGCCAAATAGAGTATTGCTTGCGCATGGCTTTCTACCTCCCGATATCTTCCCTGCGACCCACATCGACATCCATCGACAGATAAATTATACTGGGAACGTTATGCTTTGACAACCCTTATTCCTATGGATGAAAATTACATGAATGGTATTATGGCTACTATGGTCAGGAAGCAGGATTTTCCTTTCACTCGGTTGAAATGCAAAGCGAGGTGATGTTCGTGCAGCGACGGGAAATATTGGACAGGCTGACTGGCGAAGACCGCACGCTGGTCGCCAGGTTGTGGGATCTGGCAGAGCGGGCAGATCGCCACGGGGGAAGTGAGTTCAGCCAGTTCATGGATCCGGGTCAACGGTCTCTGGTTTTCGACTACAGTCATCTCTGGCCGGTGGAGATTTGCAGTTTTGGCGGTTTTGAGGACGCGGAGCGACAGATTGTGGCGGTGACTGGCCGGCTGACAGCAGGAGTCTCAAGCGAGTCGCTGGACTGGCCGGTGGCGGCAGTCGAGGTTACAGGCAGCTTTCAGTTCGCTAAAGTCACGCACAGAGACTATCTGGGCGCGCTATTGTCCTTGGGGCTGAAGCGGGAGTTGTTTGGAGATATTCTGGTGATGAGCAACGGCTGTCAGGTGGTGTTGCACGCACATGCGCTGCCGTTCGTGCTGGCTAACTGGGCGTCCGTTGGCCCAGTAGGCATCGAGGTTAGGCAGCTTGAACTGGCGTCTCTGCGCCCGCCAGAACGCGAGTCAACCGAGCGCACGGCCACCGTGGCCACGCTGCGGTTGGATGCCATTGTGGCCGTCGCCTACGGGCTCTCGCGCGCCAGAGCGACCGAACTGATCAAGGCCGGAAAGGTGAAACTGAATCATCGGCCTGAGGCCCGCCCAGACCGATTGCTGGCAGAGGGGGCGATGCTCTCCCTGGCTGGATTGGGGAGGGCGGAGTTGCTCACTGTGGGTGGAGCCAGCAAGAGCGGCAGGGTGTTCATCAAAGTCGGGCGCTGGCGTTAACAAGACTCCTGGGTACCTGAATGCGAATGGACTGAGGCTTGATGCCGCACGATGGATTGTTGCAGGGCGTGTGCTAGCAGGAATCCGGCTTTGTGGTGGGGAATAGATATGAGTATTATTTCGGTAGACGCAGAATATCCTCAGAATGAGGACAAGTTGGTCAAGGAGGGTAAATCATGGACAAACAAGCAATGAAACAGAAAATCTGTCAGGCAATCGACGGCCGGCGCGATCAAATCATCGCCATTGGCCGCGACTTGTTCCAACACCCGGAACTCGGCTACAAGGAGTTCCATGCTGCAGAAGTGGTTAAGCAGGCTTTTGCTGAGCTCGGTCTCACCTATCGCTCGGAAGTCGGCATCACCGGCGTGCGCGCGGAGATGCAGGGCAAAGAGAGCAAAGTGAAGGTGGCAGTGCTGGGCGAACTGGATGCTGTGGTCTGCCCCGAGCATCCGCATGCCGACCCGTTGACTGGCGCGGCCCATTCCTGCGGCCACAACGCGCAGGTTGCCGGTATGCTGGGCGTGGCCATGGGCCTCAAAGACTCCGGCCTGATGGCCGAGCTTTCCGGCGATGTTGCCTTCATGGCGGTTCCAGCGGAAGAATATGTGGAGATCGAATACCGCAACAAGCTGCGTTCTGAGGGCAAGATTCAGTTCCTCGGCGGCAAGCAGGAGTTCATCGTGTTGGGTGAGTTTGATGATGTAGACGTGACGATGATGTTCCATAGCAGCGGCGGCGACAAGAAGATCGCGGTTGGCGGCACCAGCAACGGGTTCGTCGGCAAGCTGATCAAGTACAAGGGCGTGGAAGCCCATGCCGGTGGCGCTCCGCATAACGGAGTGAACGCGTTGAACGCAGCTATGCTTGGTTTGATGGCCATTCACGCGCAGCGCGAGACCTTCAAGGACGCCGACCACATTCGCGTGCATCCGATCATCACCAAGGGCGGAGATTTGGTGAACATCATTCCGGCTGACGTGCGCATGGAGACATATGTGCGCGGAGCGGAGATGGAAGCGATCATCGATGCCTCCAAGAAGGTAGACCGTGCCCTGAAGGCCGGTGCAGACGCGGTTGGCGCCAGCGTGGAGATCACTCAGATCCCAGGCTACTTGCCGCGGCTGAACGAGGAGACGCTCGTCTCCATCTTCACCGAGAATGCTGAAGCTCTGGTCGGAGCGGAAGCGGTTGGCCAGGGCGCTCACGGTTCCGGCTCAAGCGACATCGGTGACGTCAGCATGCTCATGCCCACCATTCATCCATACGTCGGGGGAGTCGTCGGTCGTGGTCATGCCAGCGACTTCATGATTGCCGATGAAGAGTTGGCCTATATCACGGCAGCCAAGCTGATGGCCATGAGCCTGATCGATCTGCTGGCAGATGGGGCTACCAAGGCGCTAGACGCCAAGGAGAAGTTCCAACCGGTGTACACTAAGGAGACTTATCTGAAGATGTGGGAGGATCTGTTTCAGGGCTAAAGGTGTTATCTGAGACAGTTTATCTGACCAGGTGAGGGGCGGGGCTATCCCGCCCCTTTTCGCTGCCAGGCGCCAACTTCGTCTCTTGAAGCACAGAAGACGACACTTTTCGCCCCCATCGCTGGAGGATAATCCCCCTCGTGAGCAGAATTCTGAAAACCATGGATATTGAGGAGGGACAGATTATGCATAGAGTCGCGATTGTTGGAGGAGGACGCGGTGGTGCTGCCGTGCTGGCCACACTCGCCGAGATAAAGTCGGTGCAGGTGGTAGGGATCTCTGATGTGCGGTCAGATGCGCCCGCGTTTCAACTGGCCCGCCAGTTGGGCGTTGAGACCACCACGGATACTGAGCGTCTGGTCCGTCGACCCGATTTGCAGGTCATCTTCGAAGTCACGGGGCAGGCTGAGGTGCTGCAAGCCGTAAACTCGGCCAAGTCTCCGGCTGCACAGGTGGTAGGGGCTGAAGCGGCCGCTATTCTGATGGAGATCGTCAACTCCCGCAGAAATCTGATGGAATCAATGGAGAAGGAAGCGGGCGAACTCGGCCGCTTGGCTCAGAATGTCTCTCAGACCGCTGATCGCATTGGTCACTCGCTACAGGAGTTGGCGCAGAGCTCTAACCAGTTGGCGGCATCCGGCCAGAGCCTGTCGGCTGCGGCAGAACAGACCGAAGCTTCCCTGGGAGAGGTGGAGGAAGTGCTTGGCTTCATCCGCCAGATTGCTAACAAGACCAGGATGATCGGCCTGAATGCAGCGATTGAGGCGGCACGAGTGGGCGAGGCCGGCAAGGGGTTTGCCGTGGTGGCCAGCGAGGTGCGCAAGTTGGCTCAGACCAGCAACGAGTCTTCTGAGAACATCAGTCGCTCGCTTGCCCAAACACTGTCTTCGGTGAAACAGATACTGCAAGGAGTAGTGGTGGCGCACGACTTTTCGGAGAAGCAGGCCGCAGCGACTAGCGGGGTGAGCGATTCGCTGCAGCAACTCACGGTCATGGTGAAACAATTGAGCAGCATTGCAGAGCACCTCGCTAATGCGAAATAGCTGATTGCCATTGGGCATAGTCGCCTAGGGAAGAAAACGGCGCCTGTTGGTGCTTTGTCCACCTCTCTCTATAATGAAATCTAGCTCGCAGATGCAGGAAGTGTTGCGCAAGACAGCTGCTGCTATTGGTACCATCCGATTCCAGCAGCATTCCATGCTGCTGAGCGAGAATCGCCTCTGTTTAGATCGCAGTACAGAGTACTGCTATAGGGTACCAACCGATTCTCAGCGAGCGAGAATCGCCTTTCTGGAGATCGCAGCATTCCATGCTGCTATAGGTACCAACCGATTCTCGACAAGCGAGAATCGCCTCTGTTTAGATCGCAGTACAGAGTACTGCTGGGGAGAGGATAGGGTGCGGGTAAGCGCTAACCCGGTTCAGTTCGAGCAGGGTCTCGGTCTGGATGTAGCAGTCAACGATCCAGACGCCACAGTGGAGGATTTGGTGCTGGCATACGCAGCGGCCAGCGATGATATTCTGCTGCACAAGGATCTGCGTCACTTTCCGGTCGTGGAGTTACACGGCGGCTGTTTTGGCTGCACCTATTGTTGCCGCCGCTTCAACATCTTTTTCTCGCGGATCGATGTGCTGGGGTTGGCGGCATTGGAAGGGGTATCGCCCGAGGAGTTCATGGCCTTCTGCACAGCATATGAGCCGTGGAAGGTTGATCGGGTGCGCTTGGCCGACCCGGGAATGTACTGCTTGCGGGAGGATGATCAGGGTTGCGGCAAGTATTCCGATCGGCCCTTGATTTGCCGGCTGTTCATCTGCTGCCCGCATAGTGAGCGGGCCAAGCGTCTGATTGGGGAAGTCAACCGCCTGGCGGCAGAAGACTTGGTCAACTGGCGATGCGGCCTGGTCGACGCACCCAATCCGTTCTCCGGCAAGTTCTCCTACAGTCAGGTGCTGTTGCGCGATTGCGTCACGCCAGAGCTTTGGCTGGAGCTCTATCAACCGGAGCACAGTTTTCGGCCGGTGGCATAGAGCATGCGGAGTCCCGCAGGGTATCGGCCTAGTGGTAGCTATGGTTTCATCAATCTGGACCACGGTAGTGTGTGTATGCCCCGGTTCCCGTAGGGGTCGCATGCATGCGACCCGAACCACACAGTGAAAACCCTAGACAGCTTTTGTGCACCCAAACGCAAGAGAGATGACAGTCGTCGTCTCTCTTGCGCTATTCACGGGGTGCTGGGGGGACAGCCCCTTTTCCTTTTTCGCATAGTTTTTCGGCATACCCGGGCATAAATTAGTAGGGTGTCAAGCCGTGGTGCACGGTGAATGACGCTCGAGAGCTTGTCGGCCTGCGATCAGGAGGTAACAGCAAATGCAAATCAGCAAACCAAAATACCTGTTCGGCCATCTGCTGCCCTTAGTGCTTTGGATGGCTTTGATCTTTGCCTTCTCCAGTCAGAACGGTGACCAGGTAGGTGGCTGGATCAATGCCCTGGTCAAACCATTTGTGCCCACGATCGCGATGGATCCTGGCCTGGTCAAGTTCTCCGTACAGAAGGCGGCCCATTTTCTTGAGTATGCGGTGCTGGCTGCGTTAGCCTGGCGTGCACTGCGACCGCTCACTGCCCGTCATGCAACTCTGCTGGCCGGCATTTTGTCCGTACTGTACGCAGCTAGCGATGAGTGGCATCAATCCTTTGTGCTAGGTCGCGGGCCGAGCTTGCGGGATGTGGCCATAGACGGTCTGGGCGTCGTCTTCGGTCTGGCGATCCTGCACGCCCTGCTCCTATCTAGATGGCGGCGCAACACTTCTTCGGACAAGAGCGGTCTATAATCACGTGAGATTGGCCGTTCGGCAACAGATCCGTTGCTGGCGGCAGTTGGGCCAGGGGTGAGTTGGTCTGCTCACAGTTGAAAAGGTCATGGAGGTAGAACGGAATGAACAAGATTGCGATAGTCACTGACTCGGCAGCCAGCTTGCCAGAGCAGGTAATCAGCAAGCTGGGCATCAAGGTTGTGGCGATGAACATCAATCTAGGCGACCAGAGCCTCCGCGAAGGGCTGGACATGAGCAGCACCGAGCTCTACGAGTTGCTTCGCCGGGGCGAAATGCCCACCACCTCTCAGCCGGCGCCGGGCGAGTTCCTGGAGGTGTTTCGCCCGCTGGTGGAAGTGGGGCAGCAGGTGCTGGCCGTCTTTGTCACCGGCAAAGCCAGCGGCACGGTGCAGTCTGCGCGCATCGCAGCCGATATGTTGCCAGAAGGCTCCGTTCATGTTTTCGACAGCGAGTCCTTCGGTATGGGCACCGGGCTCCTGACCATCGCCGCGGCAGAGGCTGCCCTGGCGGGCCATCCGGTGGAGGAAATTGTGCACCTGCTGGAGCGCCTCAGGTCAGTCACACGCATTTATGCCGCCTTGCCGACACTAAAGTACCTGCAGAAGAGCGGTCGAGTGAACATGACTCAGGCGCTGCTCGGGAAAGTGCTGAACATCAAGCCGATTCTGGGGACGGAGGACGGCCTTGTGAATGTGGTGGAGAAGGCGCGCAGTTGGCAGGGCGCAATCAGCAAGATGATTGAGATCGCCAAGGAAGGCGCAGGTGGCCGTCCCGTGGTCGTAGCGGTGCAGCACGGAGCTGACCCGGAAGCGGCAGAGCAGGTCCTGGCAAAGGTGCAGGCCGAGCTGATCGTGCGCCATCACTACGTGAGCGAAGTCAGTGCGTCGCTGTCCATGCACGGCGGCCCGGGGATGATTGGCTTGGCCTTGCATCCTGTGGAGTAATGGCAGAGAAGCCGCAGCAA
>JAEZJZ010000031.1 GCA_023436245.1 Bacillota bacterium
GGCCGCGGCAGCCCCCCCCGATCCCGACACCACAGCATGCTGTGGTGCTACGATCCCAGGGGAAAGAGACTTTCTAAACGCTCTCGCATGCTGCGGGGTCTACGGTAAGGAGAGATGCGACTTTCCAAACGTTCTCGCGTGCAGCAACACTGCGTGTTGCTAGCAAGAAGCTGCCGCCAGAGGCAAGCTCGGCGGCAGCTGAAACTGGCTCAATGAATTTGGTTAAATCTGGATGTCCAAACTGATCTCCATCGCCTTCACGCTGTGCGTGATTGCCCCGATAGAGATGTAATCGACACCGGTCTTGGCAACCTCCAGGATATTCTCCTCGGTGACTTGGCCAGATGCCTCAGTCAGTGCCTTGCCTTCGATCAGCTTCACTGCCTGCCTCATCTCATCCACACTCATGTTGTCCAGCATAATGATCTCAACGCGGCTTTCCAGCGCGCTGGCCACTTGCTCCAGAGTCTCAACTTCCACCTCGATCTTGACGGTGTGTCCGAGATTGCGGCGAGCAGCAGTCACCGCCTCTTTGATACCGCCGGCCACCGCAATGTGATTGTCCTTGATCAGTACTGCGTCATAGAGCCCAAACCGATGGTTGGCAGCCCCACCCATGCGCACGGCATATTTATCCAGTAACCGAAGGCCGGGTATGGTTTTGCGGGTGTCAACGATAGTGCTGGTATAGAACTTGATCAGTTCAGATAAGCGGGAGGTGCGCGTAGCCACGCCCGACATGTGCTGCAGGAAGTTCAGAGCCACCCGCTCACCCATCAGGATGGTGCGAGCGGAACCGGTGATCTCGGCCAGGGAGGTGCCGGCGGTGACTGCGCTTCCATCCTCCACCAGGAGCTTCACATCCACTCCGCCGCCCACCTTGGCAAACACTTGCGGCAAGAGGGGTAGCCCAGCCACAACACCGTCCACCTTGGTCCAAACTCGGCCACTGGCTTGCCGATCAGCCGGAATGATTGACATGGTGGTGATGTCACCCGTCCAGATGTCTTCATTCAGTGCACGTACGATCAGCTCTTCCACCAACGGACTCTGCCAATTCATGTTACTATCCCCTCTCAACTGGTATCAGGCGTGCTGCATCATGCTGCAAGACAATATGCTGTCGCCAGGATTCATTGTCCGGCTCGGGATAATCCAACCGATAGTGCCCGCCGCGCGATTCAGTGCGCAAGGCGGCAGCCTTAACGATCAACTGGCCCACCGTGACCAAATTGGCTGCCTCCACCCACTTACCAAGAGCAGGCGCGTTGCCAAAGATGATCTCAGACAAGTTATGCAGTTGCTGCTCTGTCCGCTGCAGGCTCTCCGCCGTGCGGGTGAGCCCTGCCCCCTGCCACATCACTTGTTGTAGTCGGGCAATCACCTGTTCCACCGGATCATTCGTCATCCGCGAGGGCACTCCCTGCCGCGAACTAATCTTCAACTGGAGTAGCTCCTGATCGTTCAGTGGCAGACGATAATGGGCGGCGCAGACGGCGATGCGATGTCCAAAGACGAGACCGTCCAGCAATGAGTTGCTGGCCAAACGATTAGCCCCGTGCAGAGCAAGACAAGCTGCTTCCCCACAAGCATAAAGCCCCTTCAGGTTGGTTCTGCCTTGGTAGTTTACCCTGATACCGCCCATGAAGTAATGGGCAACAGGAGAGACCGGAACCAGGTCTGTGCGGATATCAATTCCGTAACGCATGCAGGAAGCGAAGACGGTGGGGAATCGTTCCGGCAGATTGATCGCCTGCATGTGACGCAGGTCCAGCCAAACGTGGTCGCTTTGGGATTGCTCCATCATGCGCACGGTCGCTCTAGCCACCACATCGCGCGGCGCCAGTTCGGCCAGCGGATGAATGTCAAGCATAAAACGGCTGCCGTCGCAGTTGAGCAGGTAAGCCCCCTCACCTCGCACGGCCTCGGTGATCAGAGCGCGGGGAGCACCCGGAACGGAGAGGCCAGTGGGGTGAAACTGGTAGAACTCCATGTCCATCAGCTCAGCCCCGGCGCGATAGGCCATGGCAATGCCGTCACCAGTAACCAATGAGGAGTTGGTGGTGTGTGCGTAGACTTGCCCCGCGCCTCCGGTGGCGACGATGGTCGCCTTGGCCAGCATGGCTCGCAGTTCCCCGTTCACTGACGCGAGCGCTCCATAGCATTCGGAGCCTGCAGTCAACAGATCTATGGCCAGGCCGCGATCGATCACGCTAATCTCCGGATGTGCCAGGACGGCTCGCGCCAGGGTCTCTTCGATCTCCTTGCCGGTAGCGTCACCGCCAGCATGCAGCACACGGCGACGACGGTGACCGCCCTCTCTAGTGAGCGAGATGTCGCCGCCTGCCTGATCAAACTTCGCCCCGAGGGCAATCAGATCCCGAATGCGATCCGGGCCCTCCTGCACCAGGATGCGCACCGCCTCCGAGTCACAGAGGCCGGCGCCGGCCAGCAGGGTGTCATGTTGGTGTTCCTGCCAGCTATCCTCACTGCCGACGGCGGCAGCGACTCCGCCTTGCGCGTAGCGGGTGTTGCCTTCCAACAGGTCTTTGGTCAGAAGCACGACTCGGCCAAACTGACTGGCCTTGAGCGCCGCAAACAACCCGGCCACTCCGCTGCCAATTACCAGAAAGTCAGAGACCGTCTTTGGCAACTGAGAGAGATCAAAGTCAACGAGATAGCGGTTCACTGGTAAAACGCCTCCGTTTTTGCCGCAATCCGGCAGCAATCATCACGACTAGTGAACGGTCAATCGAGAGTCTACCATCGGTCGTGAGGCAAGATCGTTCAATGGTCGCCTTTCTTCTTACCGTAGACCCCGCAGCATGCGAGAGCGTTCAAGAAGTCCGATTTCCTTGGATTCGTAGCGCCACAGCATGCTGTGGTGCCAGGATCGGCTCGGCATGCCGAGCCGCTACGAGGGACTAAATGCGAGCGTCTACGGGGCACAGCTATTCCCACTAAATGCGGGTGAATGTGACCACATGGAGCATATGTGGCAAATAGTCCCACCAGGATGCAGGTGGGACTATCGCAGTCTATTTGATGGCCAGCATGCGATCCAGAGCCAGGACTGCCTTGCGGCGAATATCCTCTGGAACGGTGATCACGGGCTCCATTGTTTCCAGCGAACGCACAACCTTGGCTAGGGTGTTCGCCTTCATATTGGGGCAAATCAGCTGCGGCGAAGCCAGGTAGAAACGCTTGTTCGGATTCTCACGTTGCAGGAGATGCAGCAAGCCACCCTCTGTACCGATGATGAACTCCTCGGCCTGGGATTCCCTGACGAACTTGATCATACCGGCTGTACTGGAGACGAAATCGGCTGCCTCGCTGATTTCTGGCCGACATTCAGGGTGAACAACCACGAGTGCGCCCGGATGCTCTGCCTTGGTCTGCTGCAGCTTTGGCAAGGTCAGGTGATCATGGGTGTTGCAGTAGCCTTCCCAGATGATAATCTGCTTGTCGGTATGGCGAGCGACATAGCGTCCCAGATTGCGATCTGGGGTGAAGATGATCTGTTTGGCGTCAAGCGAGTTTACCACTCGTACAGCATTGGAGGATGTGCAACAGATGTCGCTCTCGGCCTTTACGGCAGCGGTGGTGTTCACATAGCTGACGACGGCCGCCTGCGGATGCTGGGCCTTGAAGGCGCGCAACGCATCTGCGTCAATCATGTCAGCCATCGGACAGCCAGCACGCGGTTCCGGCAACAACACAGTCTTTTGTGGCGAGAGGATAGCCGCACTTTCGGCCATGAAATGAACGCCACAGAAGACAATCACCTCGGCATCGGTGGCAGCTGCCTGCTGGCTCAGCTGAAATGAATCACCGACGAAGTCTGCGACATCCTGAATCTCATCCCTCTGATAGTAGTGGGAGAGGATGACGGCCCCGCGCTGCTGCTTCAGTTCGCGCAGACGCTGTGCCAGCTCAGTATTGGACTGCATAGGGTGATGACACTCCTTTTGGCTGATGTAAGTGATATGAGTAAAGAGATCGCAACACTTCGTGTTGCTGCGGTACAAGCCGATTTCCGTAAACAGAAATCGCTTTATTAAGACCGCAACACTTCGTGTTGCTGCGGTACAAGCCGATTTCCGTGAACGGAAACCGCTTAATTGAGACCGCAACACTTCGTGTTGCTGCGGTATAACCTAGAACTGTCCTAGCTGACCCCAATATCCTTAGGGGGGTAAACCACCACAATTCTATACCGCGCCCCCAGACGTGTCAACGCACGCAGCCTGAACGCTGACGTCCCGGGAAGCTCTTGGGACGATGGGCCCAGCCCGGGGGTGCAAAGGCTGGCTGGCCGCGTCAATATGCGTAGAGGCACGGCGCTTTGCCGTGCCTCGCTTGGGTCAAGGGCAATCAACCTGCGGGAGTTGAGCGGTGCTGTTCGGAAAGAACAGCACCGTCACGCCCGTTGTCTAGAAAAGTCCGGTGATGCGACCAGACTCGTCGATGTCGATATCCAGTGCCGCCGGCCGCTTGGGCAAGCCAGGCATAGTCATGATGTCACCCGTAATGGCCACCAGGAAGCCAGCCCCCACTGAAGCGCGCACCTCGCGCACAGTGACGGTGAAGCCGCTGGGCCGACCGATCAGTTCAGCGTTGTCAGACAGAGAATACTGCGTCTTGGCCATGCAGATCGGCAACTTATCCAAGCCGAGTCTGGTGAAGGTGCGGATGGAGTTGTTCGCCTCCGGGCTGTAATCCACGCCGTCGGCCCCGTAGATCTCCTTGGCGATGGTTTCAATCTTCTGCTTGATGCTCTGCTCCAGATCGTAGAGCGGGCGGTAGTTGGATGGCTGCTCCGTCAACACCTTGAGCACTGCCTCCGCCAATTCCAGCCCACCTTCGCCGCCCTTGGCAAACACCTCGGACAGGGCGCAACTGACGCCAAGTTCGCGGCACTTGCGATCGATCAACTGCAGCTCAGCCTCGCTGTCGCTGGGGAAGCGGTTGATGGCCACGACCACCGGCACCTGGTATTTGCCCATGTTCTCAATGTGCTTGGCCAAGTTGGCAAAGCCGGTTTCAAGAGCCTGCAGGTTCTCCTCATTCAGCTCTTTCTTGTTCACGCCACCGTGCAGCTTGAGCGCCCGGGCGGTGGCCACGATCACGACCACATCAGGATGCAGGTTACCGAAGCGCGAGACGATGTCCAGGAACTTCTCTGCACCCAGGTCAGCGCCGAAGCCAGCCTCGGTGACAAAGTAGTCCGAGAGCTTCAGGCCCATCTTGGTGGCGATCAGAGTGTTGGTGCCATGAGCAATGTTGGCAAACGGCCCACCGTGCACAAAGGCGGCACCGTGCTCTAGTGTCTGCACGAGGTTGGGCTTGATCGCGTCCTTGAGCAACACGGTCATTGCGCCCTGCACGCCCAGATCGGCAACAGTGACCGGCTTGCGATCGTACGTGTAGGCGATGATCATGCGGCTGAGCCGCGCCTTCAGATCCATCAAGTCGCTGGCCAGACAGAGAATGGCCATCACTTCCGAGGCAACAGTGATGTCAAAACCATCCTGGCGCGGTACGCCGTTGGTGTGTCCGCCCAGACCGATGATGATGTTGCGCAGTGCCCGCTCATTCATGTCCATCGCCCGCCGGAGCACAATGCGCCGCGGGTCGATGTTCAGCTCGTTGCCCTGCTGCAAATGGTTGTCCAACACTGCTGCCAACAAGTTGTGAGCAGTGGTGATGGCGTGGAGGTCACCGGTGAAGTGCAGGTTGATGTCTGCCATTGGTACCACTTGGGCATATCCGCCACCAGCTGCTCCTCCCTTGACGCCAAAGCTCGGACCAAGTGAGGGCTCGCGCAGTGCGATCATCGTCTTCTTGCCCATGCGGGCCAAAGCCTGACCCAGACCGACGGTGGTGGTGGTCTTGCCTTCGCCGGCTGCGGTTGGGTTGATCGCAGTCATCAGAATCAGCTTGCCGTCGGGCTTATCCTTCAGACGGTCCCAGACGGAGAGCTCCACCTTTGCCTTATGTCGGCCATAGAGCTCGAGCTCATCCTCGCTGATGTCGATGCTCTTGGCGATGTCCACGATGGGCAGCAACTGCGCCTCTTGAGCAATTTGGATGTCTGACTTCATGTGTTGTCCCCCTTTATGAATGTAGCTTGGCCCGAGAGATCTCCTGGACACTGTCCTGCAACTCGTCACCTTGTTGCGCGAGCGCTGCCACGCGTTCAGCCGTCTGCGCTGACCAGTCATCCCGCGGCAACGACTTGAGGTTGATTTCCACGTTCAGCAGAGCGGAATGCAGCGCGGCGTGAGCGGCGTAGCCACCGACAGCTGCGTCAGACACGGCATTGATGTTGCCGAGTTCGGCTGCTTGCCTGGCCAGCTTCAACACTTCAATGGTTGCCTCTGCCACGGACAGGGGCACCGCACAGGCTGCGCGCAAGCTATCGTCGATGGCCAGTTTCCGGGCGGCCTGCTCATCGGCGGTGCCCTTGGGCAGCTTGTAGGCGGCCATCACCGTGTCATAAGCTGCCGTATCCTCTGCGCAAAGCACCAGCAACTGCTCCTGCAGCTTGCCCACGGCCTGCACCATCGCTTGCATCTCCGCATCAACCGCTGCGTATTTCTTGCGTCCCACGGTGAGATTGCCCACCATGGAAACCAGGGCTGCTCCCAGGGCACCGATCAGCGCCGCCGCACTGCCGCCACCTGGCGTAGCATCTCCCCCGGCCAGCTCATGCAGGTACTGGTTAAGAGTATAGTCGTGAAACTTCATTCTTGCATCCCCCTTTAGCAGCACTACCTGCTGCTTTACTGCAGTAACAATGCTGAAGTGCTTAGAAAGTGTACGTGGCCCGTAGGGGTCGCACGCATGCGACCCGGCGCGGCCCTCTTGGATATGCTCCACGCGCGAGAGCGCTTAGCGATTCCGGTTTGCTTGGGATCGTAGCACCACAGCATGCTGTGGTGCTGGGCCCGGCTCGGCATGCCGAGCCGCTACGCGTTGCAGACTAGCGAACCCTGATTGACCACCTGTCGCCCGCGCTTGAATACGTGCTCGACTAAGTTTACCCCAAAATGATAGGCGATGAAGTCGAAATTGGGTGCGTCGTAGACGACGAAATCGGCCAGCTTGCCCGGCTCCAGACTGCCGACAGACTTGCCCAGCCCCAGGGCATGCGCGGCATTGATGGTAGCAGCAGCTATTGCCTGCGCCGGGGTCAACCCGAGGCTCTGCCAGGCCAGAGTGAGCACCATCTGCATCGACTCCGTAGGGCAAGTGCCCGGGTTGAAGTCGGTGGCCAGGGCTATAGGCAGATCTGCAGCCAGCATTGTCGCCACGTCCGGCAACTTGCGGCTGCGCAAGGTGAAACTGGTGCCCGGAAGCAACACCGCCACCACGTTGGCCCGCGCCATGGCAGAGATGCCTGCCGGACTGGCATAGAGCAGATGATCTGCGGAAACAGCCTCGAGTTCCGCCGCTAACTCTGCGCCACCAAAGGAGACCAGTTCATCGGCATGCAGCTTGGGCAAGAGACCGAACTGCCGCCCCGCCTGCAAAATGCGGCGGCTCTCCTGCACAGAAAAAACACCGTCCTCGCAGAAGACGTCGCAGAAGGTGGCCAAGTTGGCGGCTGCCACGGCAGGCAGCATCTCGGAGATGACCAACTCCACATAGTCTTCGGTCCGCCCCTGGTACTCGGGTGGAATGGCATGAGCTCCCATGAAGGTGGAAACGACATCCACCGGATGTTCTGCCTGCAGCTGCGTCGCCGCCGCTAACTGACGAAGTTCGCTCTCCGTGGTCAACCCATAGCCGCTCTTCGCCTCCACAGTGGTCGTACCGGAGAGCAGCATGCGATCCAGGCTCTTTCGACCTAGGCGCACCAGCTCGTCTAGGCTGGCTGCCCGAGTATGAGTGACCGTGCTCAAGATTCCCTGTCCGGCCGCAAGTATCTCCAAGTAGGACTTGCCCTGAAGCTTCATCGCCAATTCGCGTTCACGCCAGCCGGCAAAGATGAGATGGGTGTGCGGATCGACAAATCCGGGCAAGACTGTTCGCCCCTCGAGGCTATGTACTATTGTGTCCGGGCCGATGTAATCAGCTGCAGTTTCATTCGGCCCTAGGGCTAGCACACGCTCGCCACTGACGGCCAGAAAAGCGTCTTCATGGACGGTGAGAGTGCCCAAGGAACGACCGCCTTGGGCATGTTCACTGTAGCCAGTGGTTGTGGCCAGTTGACCGATGTGGGTGAAGACGAGATCTGCGTGCATACTCATTCCGCGCGCAAGTGGCTCTCCAGCACCTGAGCCATCGTGAAGGACTCTACCTTGAGCGCTTGCAGCGCGACATCAATCAGGGACTGCATCGGCAGGAGCCCGATGATTTCGCTGCCAACGATGCCTACTCCTTCAGCGGCGGCCGCTTGGGCAATAGCCTGATAAGCGGTAAACATGCCGGTCACGGTATAGTCTACCAGATTCATGCTCACCTGCGCCAGATTTCGCTCGGTGAGCATCACTCCCAACGCCTTGACGGCCGGCAGCCCACCGCTTGACTCGCGAATCTGCTTGGCGATGCGCTTGGCCAACTTCAGGTCGGAAGAGTCTAGGTTGACATTAAAGGCGACCAGCGGCGGTCTGGCCCCGACTACGGTTGCCCCCGCGGTCTGATGCATGCGAGCCGGCCCAAAGTCGGGATGACGCTCAGGACTGGCAATCGTCTCACAGAGGCCTTCGTATTGACCACGGCGCACATCGGCCAGATTGCGGCGCTCGGGCACGCGGGCGGCCCGTTCATAGAGGTATACCGGAATGTCCAACTCCCGGGAGATTCGCTCTCCCAGCGCCTCGGCCAGAGCGACGCATTCATCCATGCTCACTCCTGAGAGCGGCACAAAGGGAATGACATCGGTAGCTCCAATGCGGGGGTGTTCACCCTGGTGAACAGTCATATCTATTAGCTGACTGGCCTTGCTGCAGGCACGAAACGCAGCCTCGCTCACTGCCTCGGGTTCGCCAATCAAGGTGACCACCACCCGGTTGTGGTCGTGATCCGGCTTCACATCCAAGACTACTGCACCAGTGACGGACTTCGCTGCCTCCACAATCTGCTCGATCACTTCCAGACGCCGACCTTCACTGAAATTGGGGACACACTCTACTACTCGCATCTATCATTCAACTCCCTGCTGTTTGTAGGTGGGGCAAGCCGGTTGGATGAGACGAGGGGCCTGGCCCTTCGTCTCATCCAACTGCCAGGACGGACCTTTTTGCTTCATTGGATAAGCCATGGTCGGCGTCGTTACTTGATCATCGGGATCTTGACGCCACGCTCCTTGGCAGTCTGAATAGCCAGTTCATAACCAGCATCGGCATGCCGCATGACGCCGGTGCCAGGATCCGAAGTGAGCACGGTGCCGAGGCGCCAATCAGCATCTGCGCTGCCGTCGGCCACGACCACCATGCCGGCGTGCAACGAATAGCCGATGCCCACGCCGCCGCCATGATGCACGGAAACCCAACTGGCGCCGGAGGCCACATTCAGCAAGGCGTTCAGGATTGGCCAGTCGGCGATGGCATCGCTGCCATCGCGCATGCCCTCCGTCTCACGATTGGGAGAGGCCACAGAACCAGTGTCCAGATGATCGCGCCCAATCACAATCGGGGCCTTCAGTTCGCCGCTACGCACCATTTCATTGATGGCCAGACCAAACTTGGCCCGCTCACCATACCCCAGCCAGCAGATACGAGCAGGCAACCCCTGGAAGGCCACGCGCTCCTCGGCCATGTTGATCCAGCGGCGCAGGCGTTCGTCTTCCGGGAACAGTTCCAACACCTTGCGGTCAGTCTTCAAAATGTCTTCCGGATCGCCGGAGAGGGCCACCCAGCGGAACGGTCCCTTGCCTTCGCAGAACAGGGGGCGAATGAAGGCCGGAACGAATCCCGGGAAGTCGAAGGCGTTCTCCACACCGTACTTCTTGGCCTGCTGACGAATGTTGTTGCCATAGTCGAAGGTGACGGCGCCTTGACTCTGCATGCTGAGCATCGCCTGCACGTGGCGGGCCATGCTCTCATACGAGCGTTCCAGGTATTCGGCCTGGTTCTCCGTTCGCAGCTTCAGCGCCTGCTCATAGCTCATACCACCAGGAACGTAGCCATTCAATGGGTCGTGCGCTGAAGTCTGATCGGTGACCATGTCCGGAATGCGACCGCGACGGACTAACTCAGGCAGGACGTCGGCAGCGTTCCCCAGCAGGCCAACCGAAAGGGCCTTGCCTGTCTGCAGAGCTTCATCCACCAGAGAGAGCGCCTGATCAAGGTTGTCTGTCCAGGTATCCAGATAGCGGGTGTCCAGCCGGCGCTGGATCCGATCGCGGTCAATCTCCACCACCAAGGCCACGCCTTCATTCATGGTCACGGCCAGCGGTTGAGCTCCACCCATTCCACCGAGCCCGGCGGTGACCACAAATTTGCCCTTGAGCGAGTCACCGTAGTGCTGGCGAGCCGCTTCAGCAAAGGTCTCATAGGTTCCCTGCAGGATTCCCTGGGATGCGATGTAGATCCAGCTGCCCGCGGTCATCTGACCATACATGGTCAGGCCCTTGTCCTCCAGATCCCAGAAGTTCTCCCAGGTGGCCCAGGCCGGAACCAGCATGGAATTGCTGATCAGGACGCGCGGAGCGCGATTGTGGGTGCGAAAAACGCCGACTGGTTTGCCGGATTGCACCAGCAGCGTCTCATCATCGGCCAGATCCTTCAGAGAAGCGACGATGGCATCAAAGGCTTCCCAACTGCGTGCAGCTTTACCGGTACCTCCATAGACGATCAGTTGATCCGGCTTCTCGGCAACTTCCGGATCCAGGTTGTTCATCAACATGCGCATGACTGCTTCCTGCTGCCAACCACGGCAGGACAGCTCGGTGCCCCTAGGGGCCTTGACCAGACGACTCATTCACTCATTCCTCCCCGATTTAGTTGATATCTCAGCAACACGTAGTGTTGCGATCTGATTAAAGCGATTTCCGCTCACGGAAATCGGCTTGTTCCTTGGCAACACGCAGGTGTTGCGATCTCGCGCGGCGTTGCTTCTGCATGTAGCCCGATGATCAGCAATAGCTATATCTCTGGCTTGGGCGGCACAGACAGAAGCCGTGAACTTTGTGCCCTGGATTTAGCGATCCAAACCAGGCAGCAGGGCTTCCTGGACGGTAGCCACGAGTGCACCGCTCTTGATCAGAGCAGCCGCCTGATTGATGTCAGGATACATCATGCGATCCTCAGCTAGGGTGGGTATTTGCTGGCGCAGGAGCCGATAGGCCGGCGCTGTAAGCGGCGAGAGGTTACCCTCTGTGGTTAGGTCAAGCGCCTGACAGGCAGCCAGGTATTCGATGCCGAGCACGTTCCGGGCGTTGTCGATCACTTGACGCAACTTCCTGGCGGCGATCGTACCCATGCTGACGTGGTCTTCCTGATTGGCGGATGACGGTATGGAGTCCACGCTGGCCGGATGTGCCAATACCTTGTTCTCCGAAACGAGAGAGGCAGCGGTGTATTGGGCTATCATGAAGCCCGAATTGAGGCCGCCCTGCAGCGTGAGGAAAGCAGGCAGACCAGAAAGTTGAGGATTGACCAGGCGTTCTACCCGCCGCTCGGCGATGTCCGCCAACTCGGCCACCGCAATGGCCAAGTAATCGGCAGGCAATGCCAGCGGTTCGCCATGAAAGTTGCCGGCGGAGATGGTCTCGCCGTCGGTGGCAAAGATCAATGGATTGTCGGTGGTGCTGTTCACTTCGGTCTGCACAATTTCGGCCACATGCTGCCAACTGTTGTAGACTGCGCCGTGCACCTGAGGCAGGCAACGCAAAGCGTAAGCATCCTGTACGCGCAGTTGCCCAGGAGCAGTGGTCAACGTACTCTGTTCGAGCAAGCGGCATAGCGCTTGGGCGGTGAGCACCTGGCCGGCATGCGGCCGCACCTGGCTCACCCGGGGATCAAAGGCCTTCGGGATTCCGCGCAAGGCCTGCAAGGTAAGGCTGGCCGCAATCAGCGCACTCTGCTGCAGCACGTGCGCGTCGTGCACAGCCAGGGTAAGCAACGCCAACATCACCTGAGTACCGTTGATCAGGGCCAGACCTTCTTTGGAAGACAGCCTGATCGGCTGCAGGTCTGCCGCTGCAAGAGCGGCCCCACCTTCTAGTTGTTTGCCTTGGTAGACGGCTTCTCCTGCTCCGAGCAACACCAATGCAATGTGGGAAAGCGGCGCTAGATCCCCACTGGCCCCCAGCGAGCCCTGGGAGGGAACAACCGGAACCACTCCGCGATTGAGCATGTCCAAGAGCAGCTCAATCGTCTGCAGCCGAATTCCGGAGAAGCCCTTGGCCAGGGAGTTGGCCCGCAAGAGCATGGCGGCGCGTACAACCTCCTCAGGCAGGGGGTCGCCCACACCGCAGGCATGGGATACGATTAGGTTTCGCTGCAGGTCCTCTGACGCGGCTTTGTCGATGTAGGTGTCAGCAAACTTGCCAAATCCGGTAGTGATTCCGTAGACCACGGCTTCCTGGTCGACCATCTGCTCCACCAGTTTCCGTGAAGCTTGCACACGCCCCTTGGCCGCCTCCGTCAAGCCCACGGCGACGTGTTCGCGGGCAACGGCCACAACTTGCGCTATGGTTAAGCTTTCTCCATCCAGGTAGATCATAACTTATCTCTCCTCTTTCCGCCGCTTGCGCAGAATAGCGATCGGCGTTTGTTGATCCCCCGCACCGAGCGGGTTATCCAGCACCAGGGCTCGAATGTATTCGGGGCTGAGCCCAGGCGAGAGGGCGGCAATTTGCACCTCTCCGGGTTGCCTGACGGCGACGATGGCTGCGCGGTAGCCGGTCCGCTTCCAGAGCTCTGTGACCAACTGCTCTGGGCTACGCGGCGGCAGAATCAGTTGCCCGCGATAAAGCGCCAGATCAGTGGGAGACCCTGTGCGCAGCAGACCTCTGAAGCCTGACCGAGGATAAGCTGCCGCTTCGCCGCGCGCCTTGCGCCAGAAATGCGAGAGCACACTGCCGGCCATGGTCGCGACCCCATCCTGCTCGAGCGCCGCCTGCATGACTGCAGGACAGCCTAGCGGCGCCTCGCTGGCTAGACGACGCCAGATGGCAGAGAGGGCAACGGCCAGACGGCTGGATTCAGCGCTAGCCAAAGGAAGCAGCCTGCCCTGACAGGCTGACACCGCTCTGCTGGAGAGCAACATGATGTCGCCGGGCAACAGGTCCGGTAGCAGGACCTGGTCGACGAGGCGCTGCACCTGATCGCCGGGTCGCAGAACACGAGTGCGGTAAAGCAAACGGTCAAAACTCGAACCGAGACAGGTGCGGCGACTGATCGCGGTGACGGGCATGCAGGATCCTCCTCTTCTCGCACAGCAACACCTCGCGCAGCAACGGTTCGTGTTGCTGGAATGCGAGGGGGGATGGGGAATAATGATGGTATAATAATGTCAGGGGACACTCCTCAACAGGATGTCGATTTTGTGGGCTCGAGGAATGTCCCCATCGGGATGGACACTCCTCAGCTAGATGCTGGTTTCGTGGGCCCGAGGAATGTCCCCGTTGAGTGTTGGGGGACACACCGTAGGGGTCGCATGCATGCGACCCGTGGCTCGTGGAGTGTTCCCATTGGATTTCAGGGACACACGGTACGGCGAACCGGAGCCGAGCAAGTTAAGAGAACGTCACCCGGCCTGCGAGTGAGTCAAAAGTCCGTCCCCTTGACTCGTGACTCAACCCCTACTAGATTCCCCGGAAGCATTGGTGATAATCACCACCAACAAGTCGCAACACTTAGTGTTGCTGAAGGAGGCACCTGATGCTCACTGCTTACCGAAAACTCCTGCCTCGTTATCGCAACTATCTCCTGACAGCAACCCTGCTGTTCGCCATCGGTATTGGCCTGGGGATAATGGCCGTAGTCTACTACCCGGAGGCAATTGAGCAAGCCTTCAAGCTGATCGGCGAACAGCTGGAGCAGCTAGGCAAAGACATTCTGGAGAGCCCACTTGGCCAGGGCATCCTCATTCTTTTCTGGCACAACTTGCGGGCCGTCTTGTTGGTGGCAATCGTCGGCATGGCCCTTGGTGTTTATCCCGCTTTCTCCATGCTCTTCAACGGGTTGATCATCGGTGTGGTAGGAGTGCTCTCGGTCGAGAACAGTTCACTGGCCACATTCTTGGCCGGCATATTGCCGCACGGAATCTTCGAGATACCGGCACTGCTCCTGGGGGCAGCCATCGGTCTGCGCTTGGGGCTCGGGCCGCTGGTGGCCCGCAAGCGAAGCACCTTTGCTTCGCCTGGCTTCGCCACGTGGCAAGGATATGGTCAGGAACTCCGGGATGCGCTGGTCATGCTTTCACTGGTCGTTCTGCTCTTGGCTGTGGCTGCTGCGATTGAAGTAGGCATCACCCCGCTCGTGATCAAGTCGTTCATCTAGTGCTTCGGCACGGTAGTCGACTAAAGCAAAAGGAGCAGCCCAGCATGGGCTGCTCCTTTAACATCGCAACACTTCGTTTCAGTTGGCGCTTGGTGGTGGCTCCGGAGTCTCGCTTGCTGGTTCATTCCCATTCCGCATTGCCTCCATGATCTTTTCCACTTCTTCGCCCTTTAAGGTCTCCTGCGCAAGCAGGGTCTCGGCCAAGCGGTTCAGCTCGCCCAAGTGCTCCTGCATCAGGCGTTCCGTCTCGGCATAGCAGTCCTCAATGATCTGCCGCACTTCCCGGTCGATGGCGTAAGCGATCTCCTCGCTGTAGTTCCGCTGGCGGGAGATATCGCGACCCAGGAAGACTTGCTGCTCCTCTTTGTAACCGAAGGAGATCGGGCCGAGTTGTTCGCTCATGCCGTATTCCATGATCATGCGGCGAGCCAAGTCCGTGGCCTGCACCAGATCATTTTCTGCGCCGGTGCTGATCTCGTGCAAGATCATCTGTTCAGCGACGCGCCCCGCGAGGGCGGCCTTGATCAGGTTGAGCATCTCACTCTTGGTCATCATGAACCGATCTTCCTTCGGCAGATGGATGACCATGCCGCCAGCGTTGCCCCGCGGCACAATGCTGACCATATGGATGCGATCGGTGTTCGGCAACAGATAGCGAATCAGGGCGTGCCCAGCCTCGTGATAGGCCACCAGACGCCGCTCGGTTTCACCCAGAACGCGGGTCTTCTTTGCCGGCCCGGCGATCACGCGGCTGATCGATTCCTCTAGCTCATTCATACCCACCCGTCGTTTATCGCGCCGAGCTGCCAGCAGAGCACCTTCGTTGACCAAGTTCTCCAGGTCAGCGGCGGTGAATCCGGAAGTCTGACGGGAGAGCACGTCAACATTGACGTCCTCATCCATCGGCTTGTTGCGGGTATGCAGGCGCAGGATGGCTTCCCGTTCCTTGATGTTGGGGCGCCCGACCGTCACTTGACGGTCAAAACGACCCGGGCGCAACAATGCCGGGTCCAGAATGTCCGGGCGGTTGGTTGCAGCCATGACGATGATGCTCTCATTGGCTTCAAACCCGTCCATCTCCACCAGCAGCTGATTGAGTGTCTGCTCGCGCTCATCGTGACCGCCGCCGAGACCAGCGCCGCGCTGACGACCGACCGCGTCGATCTCATCGATGAACACGATACAGGGGGCATTTTTCTTGGCGGTCTCAAAGAGATCGCGTACCCGCGACGCTCCCACGCCGACGAACATCTCAACAAAGTCAGAACCGGAGATGCTGAAGAAAGGCACTCCCGCCTCGCCGGCCACCGCCCGGGCAAAATAAGTCTTACCGGTGCCGGGTGGGCCAACCAGTAGCACTCCCTTCGGGATACGAGCGCCGATATCCAGGAATCGTTTAGGAGCCTTCAGGAAGTCGACGATCTCCTGTAGCTCTTCCTTCACTTCCTCATAACCGGCAACATCGGCAAAGTTGATGCGTTTCTTCGACTCGTTGTGCAGCTTGGCCCGGCTGCGCCCAAAGCTCATCACTTTGTTGCCGCCAGACTGTGATTGCTGCATAAAGAAGAACCACAATCCACCGAAGATGACGAACATCAGTGCATAGGTGACTAACGTAGTCCACCAGGGCGGCGACGGGGGGTTGCGGTAGTTGAACCCGCCCTCCGGCACCTTCTCGCGCAACAATTTGATGATCGATTCATCCCCAGGAGGAACAGTAGTGCGGAATTTGACACCATTCTGCAGCTCACCAGTGATGTCGTTGCCGACCATCTCGGCCTCCACGACCTTGCCTGACTGCACTTCCGCATAGAAATTGGAGTAAGTTAGCTCTTCCACTGCCTGATTGTTGCTCTGGAACAACTGATAGAGCGACAGTGCAATCATGATCAGCAGCAGATAGAGACTTGCAGTACGAATATTCTTGTTCAAGCCCCTACGCAGCCCCTCTCCCAGAAAACTTGGCTCACCGCAGCAGATGGCGCACTGACACGATGAGCAGTAGCCTTTTGGCTAAACTAAGCGTCTCTCCAATCTGGCGCTTGTCAGCCAACCGCCTGTTTTGGGGAAACTTTCGCACACTTTATTGTATCAAATTGGTGATGCTCCCACAAGCGAAAGAGCCTATGTTTGACCGCTTAACGCGAGCGATAGGCCTCTGGCCGTAGCACGCCGACATCAGGCAGATTGCGGTAACGCTCGGCGAAATCGAGACCATAACCGACCGCAAACTGGTCAGGAATGTGGAAGCCGACGTAGTCGGGGTGGATGTCCACCTGCCTGCGGGACGGCTTATCCAGCAAAGTACAGATACGCAATGACTTGGGATTGCGCGAGCGCAGGTTTTCGATCAGGTATTTCAGGGTGAGCCCGGTGTCGATGATGTCTTCGATCACTAAGATATGCCGGCCCTCAACGCTTTCGTCCAAGTCTTTCAAAAAGCGCACTACTCCTGAGCTATGAGTGGCTGCACCATAGCTGGAGACAGAAATGGTGTCCAGAGAGACGTTCACCGTGATCTGCCGCAGCAGGTCAGCGGTGAAAATGATCGCTCCTCTGAGCACGCAAATGGCCAGTAGGTCTTCGCCTTGGTAGTCATCCGAAATGCGACGTCCCAGTTCTGCCACCTTGGCTGCAATGGCCTCGCGACTGATCAGGATACTTTCCAAATCCTTGTGCATGATGAGTGCTCCCTTCCGTCCGTCACTAATGCTGTATAACATCCAGAACTTCCATAGGGCGTCAAGTCTCAGTCCAATTGCTTTCGGGTATTGCTAGATCCTTCGTATGGTTTGAGACGTGACGCCGTACTAATCATCTGAATGTCTATATTCTAGACAAACCACTTTCCGACTACAAGCGCTGATACGAAATGGTTCGGCTAAACGCATGCCGGCTACCCAAACCACTTGTCCCCCAACTACCACCAACGGCACTCGCCCACGCAGGTGGCGCGGGACCTTGGCATCGACAAAGTAGTCCTGTAGTTTCTTGCTACCCGGAAGGCCGAAGGGCCGAAACTCGTCACCAGGCAGCCAATTGCGGACAAGCAGTTGGTGCTCGGTGAGCGCCAGATAGTCACAATAGACGCGATTAGGATCACGGTAATCGAGCGGCTGTCCCTGGTAATCCAGAACAGCGGACCGGATTTCCCCAAGACCGTGCGGCAGAACCGCTACGCCGGGCAGATTGAGCGGCAGGCAGAAGGCGCCTGCCGTGAACTCCGGCGAAATGATCAGCAATTGCTGGTAGCTGAGCCTGCAGGTGACGCCGCGAGGCCAATTGCAGCCCGCCCCCCCAGACTGCTGCAGCAGCTCAAGGGCACCCTCCACATGATCATAGTCCAGATCTCGCTCCCCGCCTGCGATCTCGCTCCATGCCAGCCGGAGCACCCGCCGAACCAGAGCGAGCGGCATTTGCCGAAGCAGCGCCAGATCGAGCGTCAGCACTGGTGAGTCTGTGAGGCGAATGCTGTCATAGGCCTCCCTGGCCAAGTCACCGAGCAATTGATCCTCGGCCTGAAGCAGAGACGCGGTCCGCGAGAGGGCCTGCTCAATCTGGCCGTTTGACTGGGAAAGCCGTGGCAGCACTTCCCACCGCAAATAGTTGCGTTGATAATGGTCTTCGGCATTGCTCTGGTCAACGCGAAAGCTCTGGCCCGTGCACTGCAGATAATGCATGATCTCCTGGCGACCTTCGAGCAGCAAGGGGCGAACCAGCGCGCAGGGGTCTCCCTCCTCGCGTGGGCGCATGCCGGCAAGACCACTGCTGCCAGCTCCTCGCAACAGGTGCTGCAACACTGTCTCGGCCTGGTCTCCCCGATGATGAGCCAGGGCAATCGCCTGTGCCTGCTCAGCTGCTGCTACCTGGCGCAGCCACCGGTAACGTTCCTGCCGGCTGACGTCCTGAGAGGAACCGCCATGCTTTGCTAAGAGATCTGGGATGTCCACACTGTGTTGCCGAACCGGTAGTCCGAGCTGCTCGGACAGCCGCTGCACGAAGGCGGCATCTGCACTCGCTGCGGCCCCGCGAAAGCCATGATTTAGGTGCGCAACGATCAGCGACCAGGCAAATTCGGCGGAAAGCTGGTGCAGCACCCGAAGCAGGCAGACAGAGTCAGGCCCAGCCGAAACAGCCGCGACCAGGCGATCACCCGGTTGCAGCAGTCGCTTGTCGATAATCATTTGTCGCACTCTCTCAACCAGAGACATTGCATCACTCCCAGATCGTCACTAGTACTCTGTCCGCGCCGATAGCATGACTGTTCCCGGGGCTGGTTGCCCCTCCGCTTACACATCACTTCCCCGCCGCGAGAGGAATTCCTCCTCCCACAGTCTGCCCGCTTGGCTCACGAGTAGAAGTGCACTGGGAACAAAAAAGCGGCCGCACATCGGTGCGGCCAAATGGAGAGGAGAGATGGTTGCCCCATTGGGGCTAGCTAACCAGAGGAATACTGGTTACGCCCTGTGTGATGCGGACAGCGACGACAGTCATGTCATCTAACGCCTGGCCGCGCGCGTTCATGTTGGCCCGCTCAAGCAGATATTTGGCCAATGCATCCGGGCTTTCCTGATTGCACTGCCGCAGGATGCGAGTGAACCATTCCTCTTTGTCGGTCACATCCTTCTGGGAATCAAGCAATCCGTCCGTGATCATCACCAGAATGTCTCCTGGCTGTAAGTTCACGCGGAAGCTCTCTACCTCGATTTTATGTAGAATGCCGGCCGGAAGAGAACTGGATCGCACACACTCAATGTGGTCCCCTCGCTTCAGGAAAGCGGCAGTTGCTCCAATTTTGGTTAACTCGGCGATGCCAGTGTACAGGTCAAGCACGGCCATGTCCACGGTGGCGAATGTCTCTTGAGAAGAACGCAACATCAGCACAGAGTTGATCGTCTGCACGGCCGTGTTCTGATCGAACCCTGACCGCAGCAACTGCTCCAGCACGGCAACCGTCGCCCGACTTTCACGGCTAGCCTCGGGTCCATTGCCCATGCCGTCGCTGAGCAACACCGCCAGCTTGCCGCTCGGGAGCTCCTTCACCGAGACCGTGTCGCCGGAAACACCCGTTCCAGCCCGGCACACTTGCGCCACACCGGTGTCCACTTGCAGAGGCTGACTGGTGGACAGACAGAGGGTGCATTTGCCCTTGCCGCCGTGACCAGGGCACTTATGGTGCATCCTGGCGACAGGCCTTCCGACTAACGAACTGACCAGCGGAATGAGTTGATCGTTGCATTGGTTCTCGTTGACCTGACAGGCGGGCTTGGTGATCACCACATCCACGCGATCTCGCCGGCGGAAGACTTCCACTTGGGCGACGAACAGCTTCAGCTTGGCTATTTCCTGCTTGATCTCCTCCGCCAGATCATGCTCAAACTCCACATCCATGCGCATCTCGCGCCCCAGGCTGTGCATGATCGAAGCGACGCCCTTCAGTTGGCTGGCTACCAAGCCTCTGCTCTCGCCCAGTTTCTTCTGCCAGTAGAGATTCAGCTTGTACACTTTCACCAGGTAGTTGGCACAGGTGACAAGCTCTTCCGGGCGCCGGCAGCGCTGCCGAAACGGCTCCGGAATGCGCGAGACAGTCAGTTCCCCATGCGCATCTGCCAGCGCCAGCATGTTCAGCAAGGTATGGTAGCTCTTGTAGAAATCCTTCTGCCAACACTCGCCAAAGTGCGGACACTTCTCGCAGACATCGGTGACAATATGGTCCATCAGGGCATTGAAGTTCTTCTCGACCAGAAAGCCTTCGTCGCCATTCTTCTCGGCAAATGTCTCAGAGAGTTGGGTGAATACGGCCTCCAGGTTGCCCAGGCGGTTCTGGATCACCTGCTGTAGACGCAGCGTCTGTTTGTCTGTCTGCATTTCAGCCGCCAGCGCGAAGCCGCCTGCGCCGATGCGCGGCGCCAGCCAAGCCTGCCACCGCTTGCCGGTGAGCAGGAAGAGCAGAAACGCTGCCGTCGCCTGAATAGACAGTTGACGCAGATCCCCCGGCTCACTGCCGTAGACGGTGAGCAACAGCAACGCCAACGTGAAGGAGAGGCCTACCCCTAACTTCTTCATGTCCTTGAACAGTCCTGCCAGCAAGCCGGCAAATGCGTACAGGCCTACTTGCCCCAGCATCGCGGGGTGGGACAGGTTGAGCACAACCCCAATGGCAGCGCCGGCAGCGCAGCCCAGGCCTGGTCCGCCAACATACGCTCCAATCATCACCAGATAGGCTGCAGCTATAGCTCTCACGGGGACACCGAACACGGTCCAACCATCAAGGCCGGTCAACATGGCCGCCCCAGTGATGCAGAGCGCCAGGGTCTGTTCGTTGGTGATGTCTTGAAGATGACCAGCGACCAACAGGCGACCGGTTTGCCGCAGAACGTAGACCAGGACGGCCACCAACCCGGCTTCCAGCACCGTGCTGGTCAAGTCAAACAGGGACGGCGCCTGCAAGACGAATAAAGGAAATTTGACCAATAGACAACTCAGGCTGGCCAGTAGCGTGCTCGTGACCGGATTGCGGAAACGCGATCCCAGCAGGAATCGCTCCAGACTGACCAGAATGCCAATGCTGCCGAGCAGACTGACCGCCGCCCCAGGCGCTCTCAAATATGCGCCGAGAGCCAAGCTGATCGCCGTCTGCCAACAGAGCTCCGGCCGGTACCAGCGTACTGTGAGGAAGAAGGCGAGGCCGAAGGGAGCCAAGTCGCCAAAGACAACTGCCCGGCCCAGCAGCAGTGAGATCAAGAGGACCCGCAGGCCGACTGAATCGGTCAGCGCCGGCAGGAGACCCTGTACTCGAGCCCGCCAGGTGGACTTGGCCCAACGGCCCGCCACTGGCTCGTACTGCCCAAAGGCCTGGGAATCGACGCGCGCTTTGTTCAGCAATTCCATCACCTCGTCTTCGTGCTTCTCTGTGTTTCTTATTATAGGCAAGCCGCGCCTGACGTTTTGTCAAACCGTGCGGCTAGGCCATTCGAAAAACCGACACGAACCGCAATAGATATGGTAGCGGTTATGCGAGAGCCCCAAGATGTAGAGCTATCATCCAGTTGCAGGCAATGCAACAGACTGCGTTTTCGGGCACAGACGAGCGGAGAGCAGGCTATTTGTCGACAAGTCCTCGCCAAGCGACAAAAAAAACGGTGCTAGCTCTGCAGCTAGCACCATATAATTCACGTTCTTGCGGGATATGCGCTCGACAACCACCGCGATCAGTTGCTCGTTGACTGTTCACGCCTGGACTTATCCCGGTCAAAGACATCGGTCGCCCGTCCGGAAGACTGCACGGTGACATGCCCATCAACCACCGCCCCATTCTGGATATCGATCGACCCTGTACGGATATCGCCCAGAATGATCGCGGTCGACCCAATGGTGAGGTGCCCTGGCAAAACCAAGCTGCCCTTGACCGCTCCGAAGATCTGCATGGATTGCCCATTGATATTGCCGATGATCACAGCGCCATTGCGCACATTCACGCTGCCTTTGCTTTCGATATTGCCTTCAATTCTGGCGCCAATCACGTCTATTTCGGAGATCTTCGACCCGCCGACGATCTCCCCGCTGACAGTCAGGCACCCGGTGCACTCGATATCACCATTTAAGCAGCCTTCAATTTCGGCCGCCCCATCGACTGTCAGATTGCCGTTGACGGTTGTTCCGGCGGCAATGACCGTGATCTTCTGACCGGCAGGAGGCTTTGGCAGCCAGGACTCCGCGGGGCGCTCGACGCGCGGGCGTTCGGGAATCGTCTCAGTCTGCGGCGCGACTGGGGAGACTTGTTTATTCTCCTCGTTGGAGTTTGCACCCGGCGTTACGGTGGAAATCAGTTCACTGAAGGCCTGGGAAAAGGCATTCTTTTTACTCATGGCTGTAGCTGCTCCCTCCTACTACTTATCGCACGGAAAAGCGATACAGTCGCAAACACCCGGTGCTGTGTTGGTTCTGTCTGATTGGTCAACCGATCGAACACGAAACCTTGCGCCTGCAGTGATTCAATTATCCCTGGAAGTGCCTCGACAGTATTGCATTTAGCGGCGTCATCGTGCAGGAGGATGTTGGCCCGTTTCCATTGCTTGGCACCGTTGGCCACGTTCTGCACTATCTCTTGGGCGCTGGGCTGGCGAGCCCTGCCATCGCCAGAGTCCACATTCCAATCAAAAAACTGAATGTCACGCTGAGTGAGTCTAAAAGCCACATCTGCGATCAAGCTCATTGAGGCAATTCGGTTACTGCTACCTCCGGGAAAACGATAGATCGACGGATGCACCCCAGTACTATTAAACAGGAGCTCGGCGAGTTGGTCAATATCGTTGATACAAGCATCGCTGGATGCATAGACCTGCCCGTATTCGTGTGTATATGAATGAATGCCTAAGGAATGGCCTTCTTCAAGAATAGTGCGATACATTGCGGTGAGTTTGCTATCGGTGCGCCCCACCACGAAGAAGGTCGCCCTTACCCCGTATTGCCGCAGGACATCGAGAATCGCTGGTGTGTTCTTGGAAGGACCATCGTCGAAAGTCAGGTAAGCGATCTTGCTGGCATCGTGCAGTCCTGGCGCTTCGGGAATGGCAACAACCGCATTAGCCGGCAAACTCGGCTGCCCCGCAACATCGTCAGGAACGTTATCCGGAGATTGTTCCAGTCGAGTCGTCAGGCTCTCCAATTGCGACTCCAAGCGATTGATTTTGGAGAGAGCGGTAATCGACAACCCCCAAGGGAAAATCACCAAGAGGGCAACGAAGGCAATGATCATTGTTTTATAGATCCTGACCAACTTACGATTATCCTCTTTCATCAGAAATACCTGCTTTCCGACGAGATCTGACGAGTTAACATCTGAATAATAACATAATTTTTCGTTCTAATCCACCGAACGAGCACAATGTCGAAATGTTGGAAGTAGAAAGTGTTCAAAGCAGCACAAAGCGCTGCGAGGGCAACGAAGGCGCTTCTCGCTTGTCGAGAAGCGGATGGTACGACAACAGCACGAAGTGCTCCTTTGTTACGAGGGCAAAACAAAAACCTGACACGAGACGTGTCAGGTCAATATGCTGGTGCGCCATCAGGGACTCGAACCCCGAACCCACTGATTAAGAGTCAGTTGCTCTGCCAATTGAGCTAATGGCGCCTATGAATGGTGGCGGCGGCTGGACTTGAACCAGCGACACTGCGGGTATGAACCGCATGCTCTAGCCAACTGAGCTACGCCGCCCCGATGACAGGGACAGGTACTATTCTAGCACCGTGCCATCAGGTGGTCAAGAGTCAAGCTAATGGCAATTTAAGGACGATGCCGATCAGCCGCCTGGTGGGTCGTCTTGGGCGAATAGCCGCCACGACCGCCGCGCTTGGAGTCAGTATTCTTGCGCAGGCTTGACAACCGTTCCTCACTATCCTTCATGAACCTTGAAAGTTGCTCTTCCAAAGAAGGCGTGGGACGGCGTTTAGCCTGCCTGATCGACAGACCAATTTTACCTCGACCGTCGATGTTGATCACCTTGACGGTCACCTTTTCGCGCAGCTTGAGGTACTCGTTGATGTCCTTGACGTAGGCATCTGCCACCTCAGAGATGTGCACCAGACCAGTCTGTCCTGTCTCCAACTCCACGAATGCCCCGAAGTTGGTGATGCCGGTAACCAAACCGCTTACAATTGCGCCTGTTTGCAAAGCCATTACTGTTGGATTTCCCCTCCATCTTAATTTGGCTAACCTAAGAGATTATAACCGAAACATTTTTTCGTTGTCAATCGACGCTTACTATCGACTGGAATCTATTGGCAAGTAGATAGTGTCTCTTGGCTTGACCATGCCCATCTGACGAGCCAGTTGCTCCAGGAACTCTGGATCGTTTGCCAATCCCTCGATCTGACTCTGCAGCGACTCGTTTGTCTGCTGCAGCGATTCCTGAGCTGCTTGCAGTCGTTCATAACTCTGCCGGAGCTCGCGCATCCGCACCTCCTGCCTGATCAGTTGGCTACCTGCCCAGATCAGGTAGAGGGCGGTACACAGCAAAATGGCCGCGCGAAGCCAAGGCCGACGCCGCTCAACCTGCGGCCGCCTGATCTGTCCCTGATTCTGGCCTGGCTTGGCCGCCGGGAACTGGACTATGCGGGGAGCGTTTGCTGGCATTTTTCCTCACCTGCAGAATGACAGAGTCAAAATCGGGCCTAAATAGCCTTTTTAATCTTCGCCCCCGCCCTCGGCTTTCCCTGCAGATACGCAGGGAAATCAGGATTCTTTTGTTGGTGGTGTCAGAATTCTGGCTAGCGCACGGCGAGCTCGGTCGCTCCATCGGCGCAACGGTCGCGTCAACCAACCCCCAAAGGTATGTACCTGACGGGCAATCCACCCAAGCAGAAGCAACACGGGACTGAGCAGAAAAGTCACCACCCGCCAGAGAGGCCGCACTAACCAGCGCACAAGCATTCTGTACGGCCAGAGCACCACCTTCAGACCAACATCCAACGCGCGGCTCAGCCAGTCTGCGACGCGATTAACTGCGCGCATTAATCGGTAAATAATGATATACCAGGCTGACGCCAGACGTTTGCTGAATAGCCAAAAATAGAAGCTGGCGCCAGCCACAATGCTGACGAAGACGTGATATCTGACTTCGCCTGCGTTAGTCCGAAGCAGCAGGACAAAGATCCAGATGGCGTAGACCAACCAGAACAACAGATCGCAGACTACAGTCATGATGCGACCGGGATTGCTGAGGCGGCGCAGTACCCGATAGAGATCAAAGGCCAGGCCAAACGCAAAGCCTGCCAGGCAGAGCAGAACTGCGCTGAGAGCCTGAGTTAGCGGCATGGGACACCTCCGAGACTCCTGCATTATATGCAGAAGTGAGTGATCAGGTGAATGATGAACAGGGACCTTAGGCTGCCTAAGATCCCTGTTTGCACCTGGTGCGGCCAGGCAAACTACTTGAACAGCCGGTCAAAGAGAGTCTTGCGCTTGGCGCGAGCGGATCCAACCGGACCGTCCTCCAGGTAGTCAACTGTCTTGATCACGCCTTCGATGGAGAGAAAGCCTTCGTCGAGACTCAGCTGTTTGATGTGCAGATCTTCCCCTCGAATGCCCATCATTCCGAGATCGGTCTCAAGGATGATCTCTCGGTCGTCAAAGCTGTCCACGTGGATTACGCCTTCCACAGTGGCCTGTTCGCGACTGGTGACAACTATCCGATGCAGGTGTTGCTCTTGGCTGGTATTGGTCATTTTCTTCCCCTTCCCCTGGCCGAACTCGCCCAATTCTGTTAGAGGCTTATGTGCAAATGGGCAAGCTTAGAACAGATTTTGTCCAAGTGAACGGGGTAAGCTAGTGATTACAGAAGATGAGAGGAGGGCTTCTATGGCCAGAAACGTCAACGATGAGCTCAAGCAGGGCGAAGGCATTGGCGACCGGATAGCGGGAAAGATCGCATCATTCGGAGGCAGTTGGGCATTCATCATCATCTTCGTTTTGGTCATCGGCGCCTATATGTTGCTGAACACAGGCCTCTTCGGCTTCACGATCTTTGACTGCTACCCTTATGTCTTCCTCAACCTGATTCTCGCCTGCATAGCCGCACTGCAGGCGCCAATGATCATGATGACGCAAAACCGCGAGATGAAACGGGATCGCCTGCGCGCTGAGCAAGACTACGAGGTGAACGTGCGGGCTGAACAGGAGATCCAGGATGTGCAGGAGCACCTGCACCGCATGGAAGACCGCCTCGCTTGGCTGATGCAGGAACTGAAGGAGCTGCGGGAATCCAACCGCAAACAGTAAAGCGCTGGCGTGGGGCGATGGGGACGGACCTTTTTGCCCCAGGTGATTGCGCCTTGCCCACCGCGCCATGGGGCGATGGGGACGGACCTTTTTGCCCCAGGTGATTGCGCCTTGCCCACCGCGCCATGCTACCAGGCTGGTCGCTAGGCCAGGCAACCGGGACGGCCCTCTTCGCTTCACCCCGCGCCGTTCTGTCAGGCTGGTCGCGCCGCCCCACGTGTCTGCCACTTTGGAATAATGAAATGACCTCGCCTCGGCCGGAGTCCAGCAACGGCGCGCGGGCGCCGTTCCATATGCCTTCGGCGCTCGTGCCTTTGTTCCATGAAGACTCCCAACGCGCAGCGCATCCAACACCTATCGTGACAAGCCCTCGCGTTGATCGCCGCGCCGTTCTGTCAGGCTGGTCGCGCCACCCCGCCTGGCTGCCATTAGTGCAATGAAATGAGCTCACCTCGGCCGGGGTCCAGCAAAACTCGCCGCCGGCTCGCTCATCGATCAACGCGTTGCAGCAGTATCCGATGAAGCTGAAGTCAGGTTCATGCGCTTGGGGCGGCTCAGACAGTTGCTGGACCTGTTCCGGCCTCGCTCGCTCATCTGATTTGGGGCGGCCAACGCGTGGCTTGCGCGAACCAAGCCTGCCTTCCGGCGCTTCTCTCGGGGGAATGCTGGCCACTGCACCCTATCAACCTGCAAGCAGCAAGCGATGGCTTCGCTCGGTTCCTAGCTATGGGTACGCGCAGGCTTGTGAGGGCAAGGGGTAGGCGCCACAAACAAGCGACAAGTTGGCGGCAAATCCAATAAGAGGAGCGAGGAGGCGAAGGGAACAGCGGCAGCAACCGACACCGGAACATATGTAGACAGCGGCTACCCCGATACACACTACCCGCCCCGTAAACACCTTCGCCTGCGCAGGATTTGCTGCCGCCCCTTCGCCGACGAGCTCATTCAAAAATTGCCACGCAGGCGCGGTTTGTGCGCCTCACCCCGCTGCCACTCGCGGCCGCTGGGACCAGAACAGACTCTTCGTTGCACTCAGAGTGACAGTCCGTCCGGAGGGGGCGCGCGCCACGCAAAGTGACAGGCCGAGGCCATGCACCCAATATAGTGATAACGCACGAAGAGGCGACAATCGGCTATCTACCGGTTGTCGCCTCGCGCTATTATCTGCGTTAGCGCTCCACACTACTCCCAAATCTTGTGGATGTTAATGTTCTGGTAGTAGGCTTTGACGATGTCCTCGGCCTTCTGTCCCTGTTCGGCTCTGCCTTTAGCCCCCCACTGCGACATGCCGACTCCATGACCATATCCCTTGCCTTTGAAGGTCACCCTGTCGCCTTTGACAATGATGGATTCAATCAGGGTAGAACGCATCTTGGTGGAGCCGACGGCCAGCCGGAAAGCCGGGCCAGAGACGACGGCGGAACCGATGCCGAACTTGGTGGCTCTTCCGGAAGCGCCACGTTCCACAATCTGAATGTTGTTGAAGTCGCCCACGGTCGGACCAACCTTCTGCACAGCCTTCTTGACTTCGGCCTTGCTGAAGCTGGCGGTCCAAGTGCGTTGCTCTTCCGGGGCAGCTTGCTGGCTGATCGCGTCCTCCACCGGCACCACATAGGGTGTTGGCTCTTTGTCAAAGCCCAGGCCCTCCATGGCGTCTGCCGTCAATCCTCCGGAGTTGGCGTGAAACCACGCCCGAATGAACTGACCATTCTGGGCCGCCACCTCGCCCCGGGTGCGCTGCACCGCCTCTCTCACGCGATCGTTGATGCGGCTGGCATCATAAGCCTGAAACTCTTCGATGTCTGAGGAGGCGTCTGCCTTGCGACTCGGCACCCCGCCCTCCTTGGCGATCTTCTGCAGGGTGAAGGTGCGAGCCAGAATTGCCTGGGCAGCCAACGCCTCCATCGGCCAACTCGGCTCCATTTCGGCTGCCACCACACCAGCTATGTAGTCCTCGAACTTCATCTCCTTGACCTCTTTGGTATCCTTCATGTAGACCTTGAGCGTCGGTTCCTTGTTGGCACCGCGAGAAATCTGCTGCGGTATTGCCGGGACGCCACCGCCCGGAGTGGGCCTGCGCTGCGGCGAGCAGGCCTGCAGGCAGAGCAGCGCAATAAGCAGTACAGGTAACAGCCAAGTCAATCGTCTTTTCATCCGTTCGGCCTCCGTTTCGCTTGAGTCTCGAGTTTAGTCTCTCCAGATTTCGGCCTTGCTTACGGATGAAAAACCTACCCGCCCCTAAAGAGCGCGGATATCGTCGATGACCACGAACATGCTGTCGGCCTCTTCTTTGCGCATGCTTTCGGCCAGACGTTCCACGCGAACGCGCAAACGGCGTTGGCCAAAATCTATGGTCAAAATATCGCCAATTTTCAACTCACTGCTCGCCTTGGCAGGCCGCTCGTTCAGGGCAATTCTACCCTGATCGCAAACTTCCTTGGCCAAAGTGCGGCGCTTGATTAGGCGGGAGACCTTGAGGTACTTGTCCAAACGCATTTTCTTCTCACCTACCCCCTGGACAAAAAATCAGGCCCGTTGCCGAACCTGATTCTGTGCTTATGTAGCTTGTCCTACTTGACCATGTCCTTCAGAACTTTGCCAGCCTTGAAAACAGGGACTTTGGCTGCGTCAATGGTGATCTCCTCACCGGTGCCAGGATTGCGCCCTTTGCGCTCGGCGCGCTCCCTGGTCTCAAAGGTTCCGAAACCTACCAGTTGCACCTTGTCGCCTGCCTGCAGCGACTCCTGCACGGCATCAACGAAAGAATCCAAGGCAGCTTCCGCCTGCTTCTTGTTCAAACCCGACTTCTCAGCCATTTTGCTAACCAAATCAGCCTTCTTCATCAATATAAACCTCCTTTAGCTAAGCTGTGACACCGATTACCACGATTCGACAGGATTATTGCCAAGTCCTCTTTTTCGGGCTTAGTTTCTCGCCGGAAAGGCCAATAATTCTTTCATCGCCGGTGTTTGGCCTCTTCCCACCAGCGATCCAGCTCCTCCAGTGAGTAATCTGTCAGCGGACGACCTGCCCGTTCCGCCTGTTGCTCGATGTACGCAAAGCGACGGCGGAACTTGCTCACCGTGGCCAGCAAGGCGGCCTCCGGTTCGATGCCGTGGAAGCGAGCCACGTTCACCACCGCAAAGAGCAAATCGCCCAACTCCTCCTGCTGTGACGGCACATCGGCAGACAAGACCGCCTGTTCGAACTCTGCCGTCTCCTCTTTGACCTTCTGCCAGGCTCCGCCCACATCCGGCCAATCAAAGCCGACAGTGGCAGCCTTCTGCTGCAACTTGAAAGCCTGCAGCAAGCCCGGCATGTTCTTGGGCACTCTGTCCAAAAGCGAACTCGTCGGGGTACCGGCTCTCTCCTGGGCTTTGATTTCCTGCCAGTTGCGCAAGACATCAGCAGAGGACTGCACGATGGTATCAGCAAAGACGTGAGGATGGCGGCGCCGCATTTTCTCCACGATCAGCTGCGTAGGCAGCCGCATGTCAAAATCCCCATTCTCCTTTGCTACCTGTGCATGGAAGACCACCTGCAGTAGTAAGTCTCCCAACTCATCAGCCAACTTATGCATGTCCTGTTGGTCGATGGCTTCCAGTACCTCATAGGCCTCTTCCAGCAGATACGGCTTAAGAGAGAAGTGGTCCTGCTCCCGGTCCCAGGGGCATCCTTCGGGAGCACGCAGCCTCTCCATAACCTGCAGCAACTCCTCCAGCAGACGCCCTGCCGTCCTCGCCTCTGGACAAGCAGGCACGAACAGGCTAGTCAGGTGGTCCGGTTCGCGGTGATCAAGCTGCCAGAGCGGAATCTGCTCAGTCGTCACAGCGTCGGTGCCAGCCTGGCGCACAAGGGTGATCTCCCATTCTGCCGGATACAGTTCCAGCAGGCGGAGCTTCAACTCACCAGCCACCAGACGATCATAAAGCTGCAGGTAGATAGTTGGCCAGGAGGGATTGAGATCCAGCCCGTCAGCATCGAGTGCGTCCGCAACTAAGAGACCATTCCCAGGGTCATGCCCCACCGCCTGATAGATCGCTTCCAGGCTACTCATGCTGCTCTGCAGCCGCACAACCACGCCTTGCCCCGGCGGACGATTGAGCAGTTCGCGCACGGTACGCTCAGCGACCAGCGGATGCCCTGGAACTGCATAGACAACCCGGGAATGCTGCTCCAGCATCTGCTGCAGACGTTGCCAAATCGCCTCATAAACCTGATCAAAGGTGGGCAACGCCTGGTACAGGTCATCGCAACTCTCCCAAGCAATGCCCTGCTCTGTGAGCAGTGACGCAAGCGGGTGGTGGGATGTGCGCAGAAGAAGCGGGGCACCGCTCGCAAGCACTCGCCATGCGCCAAGGCTTACCTGTTCGCGGCTACCTGGTCCCAGTCCAACAATCACGAGTTCTGTCATGATTAATCCTCCACAATCAGATGAAGTCTGAGCAACAGGCGAGCCAGCGGCCGGCCAATCTTGGGTATGGCCATCATCTCGCGAGCGGTGAGCGAACCGGTCAAGAGCACCAAAATACCGTAGACGAACATGGCCAATGAGATGGCAATGAGGGTGGATAAGTTGCTGGAAAGGCTCATGGAGAGCCAGCGGAAACTATATAGCGCCACAACACCCATGCCGGCCGTGGCCAGCAACGGACGCAGGAAGACCTTACCAAGACTGATGGAAATGCCAGACACGCGCCGCATGGCCAAGAAGTTCAAGGTGGATGAAACCGTAAAGCCAAGAACCGTCGCCAATGCCGACCCCTGAATGTTCAGAGAGGGAATAGCCGTCAGAAAGTATGTGCTGACCAACTTCACCAGCGCGCCGATGAACAGGTTCACCACCGGCACGTGGGTCCGGCCCAACCCCTGCAAGACGCCGGAGGTCGTCTGCTGGATAGCCAGGAAAGCTATGGCGATAGCGAGAACTGCCATGGGGCGACCTACGCCCGGACCACTGACCGGTCCGTAGAGCAAGGTGCTGATGGGGGTAGCGAGCACTGACAAACCCACGGCTGCCGGCAAGTTGAACAGCATCGCCAGTTTCAGCGAGAGGCTGGAGCGCTGTTGCATCACTTGTTTCCGGCCTAGCGACATCGCCTCCGCGATGGATGGAATCAAGCTGGCTACCAAAGCGACTGTGAACATCTGCGGCAGGTTGACGAGCGGGGTCGCCATGCCGGAGAGCTGCCCGTAGAGGCTAGTTGCTTCTGGCTGGGTGAAACCGGCGGACAGGAGCCTTCTGGGCACCACCGCGGCATCAATCAACTGCATCAACGGCATCACAACGGCGCCGATGGTGATCGGAACGGCGAGGGCAGCGAACTCTCGCACTACCCGACTCGGGCGTTCAAAGTGACTTTGATCGCGTTTCATGTTGCGGGCGATCACGGGGGTGAGCCGTCGGTAGGCGAAGAACAGCACCATCAGGCCCATCAGCCCGCCCAGGGAGACGCCGGAAGAGATTCCGCCCGCCACCAGGGCCTCGGAGCGCCCGCCCTTGAGCAAAACCAGGCCTAAGCCTAACGCCACGCCAACGCGTACGACCTGCTCCAGCATCTGACCCAATGCATAAGGCGTTAGTCTCTGTAGCCCTTGGAAATAGCCTCGCAACGCTGACACCAGTGAAATGATCACGATGGCTGGCGCCATGGCTAGGAGTGACCAAAGGGCCCTCTCATCGCCAAGCACATTTCGCACCAAGTAGGGTGCGGTCAAGGTGAGCAACAGCGTCAGCAACAGGCCAAGGATCCCCATGGACAACAGTGCAAGCCGAAACACCTGCTGGGCCGCCTTGTACTTCCGCAAAGCTAATCGTTCAGCCACCATTTTGGCGATGGCAATGGGTGGCCCCGTGGTAGAAACTGCGAGCAAGGTTGAATAGATTGGATAGGCCATCTGATAGAGACCGGTAATCTCCTCACCAGCTATCCGGGCGAGCGGAATGCGATAGACGGCCCCGAGGGCCCGGACGAAGATGCCAGCGACGCTGAGAATGGCCGCATTCTTGATAAAGCGATTGTCATCGCGTTCGCCCATAGCAATAACCTCCTCCTTCGGAGATGAATAGTTGACCATATCCTACCTATTATAGCACGGGCAAGTTCATGTGTACTCGGCCAAAAGAATGGCCCTGCGACAAGAAAGAGGTAGCCTGATGGCTACCTCCGCTTTGCGGCAAACAACCTAGTGCTTTGTCAACACAAGGACCACCATGCGGCATCAACTCTCAATCCAGTTGGTTCGGGGGGTCAAGAGACCCTCGCCTTATGACTAGAGGCTTGGCGCCTTGCTAGCCCTCCATCTGCTTGCCGAGAAAACTGGCGGCCGTTTCGGCTAACTTGGACTCCATGTCGCCGAGAGTGGCTCCGGCATCCTTGCTGCAGATGATCACGCAACCGATCGGATGTCCATCAGCCGTGATGGGTGATATCACCTGGGCGGTGAACCCGTTGTCGTTTGCCAACGAGCTGCCTTGCGATTTGCCGTCCTCTGAATTGATCATGATCGTTCTGCGTTCCTCCATGGCCAGTTCACTGAGCGGACCAACTGCCTGATTGAGCAACTCTTTCTTGGATCCGCCCGCAACGGCAATGACGGTATCTCGATCGGCGATTAACGAGATATGCCCCGTGGCCTCATATAAAGAATCGACATATTCCTTTGCAAAATCACCCAACTCGCCGATGGGAGAATATTTCTTGAGAATGACTTCGCCATCACGGTCGACAAAGATCTCCAAAGGGTCGCCTTCGCGAATACGCAACGTACGACGAATTTCCTTCGGAATGACGACGCGCCCCAGATCGTCGATGCGTCGGACGATACCCGTTGCTTTCATCTTTCTGCCTCCTTAGTTCTGCGGTTGACAGTTACAGGTAACTCTGCGGTTAGTATACAACCAGCCAAGGGCATTTATGCGGAGGCAGAAAGCTTAGCGGACGAGCAGCAAGATCAACTGTTTACCACGCAGCGTGCGCCGATACTGATTCCAAGCGGCATCCTTTTTGGCTTCCAGAGCCATCGGTTTCACCAAACTGGCTACATCTTCGTATATATTGGACTTTGCAGGCTGTTTGCTTTCCATTCTGATCAGATGCCAACCTTCGCTGGTTTGCACAGCCTCGCTGACTTGTCCAGGTTCGAGGGCGAAAGCGGCTGATTCAAAGGCGAGCTCCATCTCGCCGCGTTCAAACCAGCGCAGGCTGCCGCCAATTGCTGCCGTTTCCTGATCGCGGGACTTGGTCTTGGCCAGGGCAGCAAAGTCCCCCCCGGCAGCGAGCTCCGCCAGAACTTCTTCGGCTTGGTCCTTCGTCTCCAGAACGATGTGACTAACCTTCACCATCTCCGGAGAGTCAAATTTGCTCTTGTTCTGCTCAAAGTAGGCCTTGATCTCAGCCTCATCCACTGTCAGATTAGCCACCTCTCGCTCGTACAGACGAGTGAGCAACAGATTGTTGGCAAAGTGCTTCTGCAGGTCTGCCTCCTGTAGCTTTAGCGCAGCCAGTGCCGCAGTCCACTGCGGCTCTTCGTTATCGAAATAGCCCGCCTTGATCCACTGAACGTAGCTTTCGGCGTACTCATTCATCTCGGCCTCGGTGGCCAGCCCCACTGCCGCAGGCAGGAGAACCAGTTCCTCGGCCATCTGGTCGAGAATGTCTCGCTGGAACTTCTGCGAAAACCCGGCATCATATGAGGGATCCTGCCCGAATTGCCGGTCATAGATGAACTGCACAACATGCATCCTGGTGAACAGTTCTGAGCGAGTGATCGCCTCTCCCCCTACCCAGGCGGCCAAACGCAGGCTGACCAAGCCGTAGACAATAGTCAGCAGCAGCAACACCAAAATGGGGGCAAGGAATGGCCGCAACCTTTGAGGCACGGAGTAGGCTACCTTACTCATCATCTAACCCTCCCTATCATCGACTATCAGGCTTGTTTTCCCAGCTCCAGCAGGAGCGGCAACAGAGCCTTGGCTGCCGCCAGTGGGCTTTGTTGCAGCAATGGCTGCACGAGGACGCCTGGCTTGTTCGGCAGAGGACGCATCTGGCCGTTGGTGTGCTGATAGAGCGCGGCAACGGCATCTGCTCCCAATCTGGTTTCCGGGGATAAACGCAGGGTGATGTCGCGGTCATTGATGGTCAACTGCGCGGCCTGCAACTTGGCGGCGGCCACGCGCAGCCTGGCCACCAAGAGCAGGTTCTGCACGGCCTCGGGTGGCTGGCCGTAGCGATCAGATAGTTCATCTTCCAGATCAGCCACATCGTCCAACTCTGTGGCCGAGCCGATCTTCTTGTACATCTCGATCTTCTGGCGGCTGTCCCGAATGTATCGGTCCGGAATATAGGCATCGAACGGCATCTGCAGCTCAACCTCGATCTGCTTGCGAGCCGGTTGTCCCTTCAGCTCGCGCACCGCATCCTCCAGCAGCTGGCAATAGAGGTCGAAACCCACGGCAACCATGAATCCGTGCTGTTCCGGTCCGAGGATGTTGCCGGCGCCGCGAATCTCCAGATCACGCATGGCGATCTTGAACCCTGAGCCCAACTCGGTGAACTCTTTGATGGCCTGCAAACGCTTGTCTGCAACCTCGGAAAGAGCCTTCTCCGGTCGATAGGTGAAATAGGCGTAGGCCACGCGGTTGGAGCGGCCGACGCGACCACGCAGCTGGTAGAGTTGGGCCAAGCCGAACTTGTCCGCATCCTCCACTATCATAGTATTAACGTTAGGAATATCTAGACCAGATTCGATGATGGTTGTGCTCACCAAAACGTCGTATTCGCCTTCCATGAAATCAAGCATCAGTCGTTCCAGCCGGTCTTCGCCCATGCGACCGTGACCATGACAGATGCGGGCCTCGGGCACCAGCTTGGCCAGACGCTCAACCACACTCTGAATGCTGCGCACCCGATTATGCACGTAGTAGACTTGCCCATTTCGCTCCAACTCTCGGCGGATGGCGCTCCGCACTAGTTCTTGATTATACTCGACCACATAGGTCTGCACCGGGAAGCGGTCTTCCGGGGGAGTCTCAATCACACTCATGTCCCGCATCCCCACCATCGCCATGTGCAGGGTGCGCGGGATGGGAGTCGCGGTGAGCGTGAGCGTATCCACCGACTGCTTCAGCTCTTTCAGTCGCTCTTTGTGGGCGACTCCGAAGCGTTGTTCCTCATCGATGATCAAGAGCCCCAAGTCCTTGAACTTGACGTCCTTCTGCAGCAAACGGTGGGTACCAATCACCACATCGACCAGCCCTTGGGAAAGACGCTTGGCGGTGGCTGTGTTCTCAGCTGGGCTGCGAAAACGGGAGAGCAATGACACGTCCAGCGGGAACCCGGCGAACCGCTCCCGAAAGGTGCTGTAGTGCTGCTGCGCCAAGATGGTTGTCGGAACCAACACGGCAACTTGCTTGCCTGCGCTGGCCACCTTGAAAGCGGCCCGCACTGCGACCTCTGTCTTGCCATAACCAACGTCACCGCAGAGCAGGCGATCCATTGGCTGAGGAGCCTCCAAGTCGCGTTTGATCTCAGCGATTGCCTGCACCTGATCCGGCGTCTCCCGGTACGGAAAGTTGTGTTCCATTTGATCCTGCCACTCTCCGTCCTCCGGGAAGCCGAAACCAGAGCTACTGGCGCGACCTGCATAGAGCAGCAGCAGTTGCCTGGCCATCTCCTGCACGGATTCCTTCACCCTGGCTTTTACCTTTTGCCAGTCTCCTCCGCCGAGGCTATAGACCTTTGGCTCTCTTCCCTCGGCCCCGACGTACTTCTGCAAGAGATGCAGCTGATCGGTCGGTACGTAAAGGCTGTCCTGCCCGGAGTATTTGACATGCAGATAATCCCGATGCAGCCCGTCGATCTCCAAGGTCTTGATGCCAAGATAGCGGCCAATCCCATGTTGCACATGCACGACATAGTCGCCCACAGCCAGATCGCGATAGTCGGCCAGCTTGGCGCCTTCCGCCTTGCTCAGCCGGCTGCGTTTGCGGGTTCTGATCCGCTGCAGAATGTCTCCCTCGGTCAACAAGTACAGACGGCTCTCAGGAATCTCCAGTCCGGCGGAAAGGTCCCCCTGCAGGAGGGTGATCTGTCCTGCTCTGGGCAGGGAGCCAGGGTCCAGGATGCTGATCGAATCAAACCCCTCGCCCTCCAGGTACTGCTTCACCTGCTCCTGGCGACCGGTCTCGCCGGCCATAATCAGCACCCGATACTGATTCTGCAGCAGCCGACCTACCTCTTGACGGAAAAAGCCCATTTGCCCCTGGAAACTGGGGATGCTGCGCGCAAGAAAAGCGACGTGACGATCGATGTGCCAGGGGGCAGGCCTACGTGGAAAGAGCGCAAGGAAGAGCGTCCTGCCGAACGGGAGCTGCGATACCAGTTCACCCGGAGTAAATGCCACTTCCATCTGTTGTGGCAAGAGCCGCCCTTCGGCGAGAAGGCTGGTCACGCCTTCACTGAGGAGGCTTTGATCGCCCTCGGCTTGTTCCCAGATGCGCGTCGGCTCATCTACCACGACCAGTGTCTGGTCAGATAAGTAGTCCAGAAGGGTGAATCGCTTCCCGGCAAAGAAGGGCAAGTACCTCTCCCGCCCTGGAAAGACGAGACCCGACTCCAGCCTAGACAAGTCCTCGCCAACATGTTCCTGCAGCTTAGCCGCCAACCCAGGGTTCTGCTTCTTCGCCTTTTCCAGAGCAGCCGCCAGGCGCTTCAGGCCGTCAGCGGTCGCAGATTCCGGCCAAATGCTTTCCTGTGCAGGCAGAATAGAAACCTCTTCTATGTTCTGCAGAGAGCGTTGGGTGGTCAAATCGAACTGCCGGACTAGATCGATCTCGTCTCCAAACCATTCGATCCGTACCGGCCACTCATTGGTCAAACCGTAGACGTCCAGGATGCCGCCCCGCTGGCTGAACTGCCCGGGACTCTCCACCATTTCCACGCGCTCATAGCCGGCCTGCACCAAGAGGCAAATCACAGCGGCCGGCGCTATCACCTGTCCGTAGGCCAGGTTGATACTGTGGGCAGCAAAGGTGGCCGGATCCGGCAGCGAGAAGCAGAGAGCTTCCCAGCTGGCCACAAGCAGCAATCGCTCTCCCTGACCGAGGCGCTCCAGAATACGCAAACGCTCGGCGGCAATCTCTGGACTCTGCGCCGCGATACCGTAAAGGGGATTCTCGCGCACAGGAAACGTCAACACAGGGACTTGTGGCAAGAATGCCTGCAGATCCCGGGCGGCCTGCTCGGCCTGCGCGCCAGAAGCCGTGATATAGAGCAGAGGCAAGCGTCCATCGGCAGCAAAGGCTGCTGCTAAGAGACTCTTGACTGAACCTCCCAGTCCAGATACCAGCAGATTGCCGGACTGCCCGGCCAAAGCCTGCCGCACGGACAACCAGCTCTCACTTTCAGCCAGCAGGCTGGTCCAAAGATTCATGGTCGCACCTCCGCTTGTCCACAAATGAGTCTCGTATCGTAAACCGTTTGGTTACCTGACGGCATCAAGTCTCAGTCCAACACTAACAATCATTTTAACACGAGGCGGTTGTAGAACCATAACACGTCCTGTCGAACATACATTTTGCCAAACTAATTGCCGCCCCAGATGAGGCGGCAAGCTCTTGGCGAATGGGCGAAACTAGTGCAACAGGCGAGGCTGAACGGCCAAGGTCGGCAAGTCGTCTGCCTCCAAGACCGAGGCACACTCATCGCACAGACAAAACAACACCAGTGCGTCTGCCGCCTGCAGCACGAACTCAGGCCATTCCTCACTGGACAACTCATGCAGACCCAGTCTCTCAGCTGTCAGGTCCTCAGAATCGAATTCGGCAATAGTGGAACGGCAGCTGTCGCAGATGTAACGCACTCTCACAATCTTCCCCCCCACCTCTGTTCGACCAGACGAGCGACGGATACGTTCCAGAGCAGGTGCAGCCCTGAGCCAAGCAGCAGACCCCACATCAAACTGCCTGTAGACGATAACCCCCACACCGTCACTGCGGCAAAGGCGCCGTGACCAACCAGACTGCACCAAGCGGCGACATAACCCACCAATGGAAAGGGCCGTGGTCTCTGCAGGATATCTGAGACTGCCTCCAAGAATCCAAAGCCAAGGTGCACCCACCAGAGAGAAGCTGACAACAATGCGGCGCTTCCCGTCTTCAGCAGCTCTTCCAAGACAGGCACTATGGTGATGATGCTGATATTGCCAAACGATCGAACGACCAAGCGGTTGGACAGGTATGCGGCGGTACTGGCCAAGAGAATCGCCAAAAGAACCTGCAAGCGAAAAACACCTCCCCGGTGTCACTATTAGTCTGCCAAGCACCGGGGCTTTAATTCGGAATTCGGTTCAAGTTTTGTCTGCAACTGATCTGCGGACGGCAGAGCTACCCGTTGTGCTGGGAAGCTGCCTGTTCAGCTCCCTGTTCGACCCAAGTCTCCACCGCGACACAGGCCTTCTCCACAGCCAGCTTGAACATTGCCTTGTCGTCTCCGAGGAAGGGCTTCAGTACATGGTCGATCACATCGTCGGCGTCAGGTCGACCAATGCCGAGCCGCAAACGAGCGAACTCCTGCGTGCCGAGGGCGGCAATAATCGACTTGAGGCCGTTCTGGCCACCGGAACTGCCCTGGGCACGCAGGCGAATCCGACCCACAGGCAGATCTAGATCATCTGAGATGATCAAGAGGTCGGCCAATTGCACGTTCAACTTGCGCACAGCATTGGCCACCGCGATTCCACTGCGATTCATGTACGTGGTGGGTTGCAGCAGTGTCACTGCCTGCCCGGCGATGGTGCCCTTGCCAGCAATAGCTGGCCCCAACGTACCGCGCACGCTGATTCTATGCAATCGTGCGAGTTCGCTGACGACCATGAACCCTGCGTTGTGCCTGGTACCGGCATACTCTCTACCAGGGTTTCCTAATCCCACAATCAATTTCATCTGTTCGTCTCCCCCAGACAAAAAAATCCGCCCTGGCAGCGGGACAAGATCCTTCGCTGCGCTCAGGATGACAAGGTTTTGCTTTTCGGTGTGTGGCATTAAGTCTCAGTCCAATTGACTTCGGTGAAAACAGTCTTACAGCAACGGTTTGAGACTTGATGCCTTACTGCACGCTGGCGATTGACACTTTACGGTGTGGCATCAAGTCTCAGTCCAATTGACTTCGGTGAAAACAGTCTTACAGCAACGGTTTGAGACTTGATGCCTTACTAGTTTATCGCGAACCAGGACACCGGTAAAGCGAAGAGCGCAGCTTGGCTGCGCTCAAAACTGTCAAATCTCCACTTCTGGTTTGTTCGGCTCGGCCGCCACAATCAGAGGGGCCTGCACCACTTCCGTCTCGGGTACATCCTGCGTCCGGGTGTTGCTGGCCACAACGGTGGCGATCATCTGTGCAGGATTACTGACCAGCGCTAGACCAGGCGGAAGCCGCAGGTCGGAAGCACTGATGCTGCGACCAAAGTCGAGGTCGGAAATCTCCACCGACAGCGCTGGCAACAAGTGAGCTGGCAGACCACGCACTTCGATCTCGCGAATGCCGGTCTGCAGCACTCCGCCTGCCTTCACCCCGGCGGGGCTGCCGTGCAGCTGAAGCGGTATGGCCACCTGCACCTCCTCATTCATGTCAATCACCTGCAAGTCGATGTGTCGCGGCTTTCTGGTGAGCGCATCATACTGCACCTCTTTGATCATCACCGGCTCTGTGCAGCCGCCCACAAGTGCGACTTGCAGCACAGCGCTGGAGGATCCGCGCCGCAGAATGTCCTGCAACAGGATCTCATCAACCCAAATGGGCTGTGCGTGCTGGTGGTGGCCGTACAACACTCCTGGAACCTTCCCTTGCTCTCGTTCATGGTGCAGATTGTGTTTGGTTCCCTTTTGGCGGGGGCTCGCCTGAATCACTAGGTTTGGCACAATGCCTACCTCCTCTTTGGAAATATCTAGCTATCGTAGATTATTCCCCGGGTAAGCGCTTGCCAAACCCATGCGGTCCACCTAATCGAAGAGATGGCTGACGGAGATGTCATCGTGAATGTTCTGGATTGCTCGTCCCAAAAGCCTGGCTACCGATAGCCGCTGCACTTTGGCGGTCAATTGGCGTGATGACAGGGGGACGGTGTTGGTGACCACCAGTTCCTTGAGTGCAGACTGCTCGATCCGTTCGGGAGCGGGGTCAGACAGGATAGCGTGCGTACAACAGGCAAAGACTTCAGTAGCGCCCTTCGCCAGCAGAGCCTCCGCCCCCTTGGTGAGTGTTCCGGCTGTGTCAACAATGTCGTCGATGATGATCGCTCGCTTGCCCTCGACCTTGCCGATGATGTGCATCACTTCCGCCACATTCGGTTCCGGGCGATACTTGTCGATAATGGCAATGGGTACACCCAGGCGATTAGCCAGACCGCGCGCCCGCGTAACCCCACCTAAGTCGGGGGAAACGACCACCGCTCCCTCCTGCAGACCCTTCTGCCGAAAGTAATCGGCCAAGATGGGGCCGGCGGGCAGATGATCGACCGGAATATCGAAGAAGCCCTGAATCTGGGCAGCATGCAGGTCCATGGCAACGACGCGGCTCAACCCGGCCACGGTCAATAGGTTTGCCACCAGCTTCGCGGTGATCGGATCTCTTGGTTTAGTCTTGCGGTCCTGCCTGGCATAGCCGTAGTAGGGAAGAACGGCGGTGATGCGATCGGCTGAGGCCCGACGCAACGCATCGATGGTCACCAACAACTCCATCAGGTTCTCATTCACCGGGGTGGATGTCGGCTGAACCACGAAGACATCGGCCCCCCGCACACTCTCTTCAATGCGAACAAAGATCTCCCCATCGCGAAAGCGCCCCACTGTGGCATCAGTCAGGCTTAGCCCAAGTTCAGCTGCGATTTCTTCGGCCAACGGACGGTTGGCATTACAGGAGATAATCTTCAGCGGACGCGCAAGAGACAAGGGACACCCCTCCTATGTAGTTTGGCGGCGACGCTTGGCCCATTCTTCTTTATTCACCTGACGCGCACGGGCAACGGCCAGCGCATCCGGTGGAACTTCTTTGGTAATAGTGGATCCAGCGGCGACGTAAGCACCTTGCCCGATATGTACGGGAGAGACGAGATTGCTATTGCAGCCGATGAAGGCGTCGTCATCGATTTGGGAGTGATACTTGTGTTTGCCGTCGTAATTGACAAGGATGCTGCCCGCCCCCAGATTGACCCGCTGCCCGATGGTCACATCTCCAACATAGCTCAAATGGGGTATTTTGCTGCCGCTACCCACATTGGCATTCTTCAGCTCAACGAAATCCCCAACCTTGACCTTGTCACTCAGGGTGGTCGCCGGCCGCAGATAGGCATAAGGTCCGATAATGCAGTCGGCACCCGCCTTAGCTTGTCGAGCGACGGAATACTCAATGCTGGTACGGTCGCCTATCTCGCAATCTGTCAGCCGGGTGTGCGGCCCGACTACGCAGTTGGCGCCAATCGCGGTTCGCCCCTCAAGCAGACACCCGGGATAGACTACTGTGTCCTGGCCGATGCTGACTGTATCGTCCACTAAGGTAGTCTCCGGCTGCAGGAAGGTCACTCCGGAGAACATCAGTCGCTCGCGAATACGGCGGCGCAAGACTGATTCCGCCTCCGCCAGGCGAACGCGGTCGTTGATTCCCAAGGCTTCCGCAAAGTCTGTCAGAGGGAAACTGGCCACCTTCCCGCCGGCCTGCGCCACGAGGGCAATCACATCGGTCAGATAATACTCGCCTTGTGCGTTCTGATTGCCTATCTGGTGAAGACTCTGGAACAAGGTCGCAGCCTTGAAACAGAAAAAGCCGGTATTAATTTCCTCAATCACCCGCTGCTCCGCCGTGGCATCCTTCTCCTCGACGATGCCCAAGACCTCACCATGTGGCCCGCGCAGGATGCGGCCATAGTCGGCTGGGTTGGACAGAGTGGCGGTGAGAACGGTGATGTCTGCTTGCTCCGCTCGGTGGACTGCCTGCATTGCCTGAAGCGTCTCCGGCCTAATCAGGGGTGTATCCCCGCAGAGCACGAACACCGTTTCCTCTCCTTGGTAGATGGGCTCGACCTGCAATGCGGCGTGACCGGTGCCGAGTTGCTCGGCCTGGATCACGTACTGATTACCGCCACCTAGCTGCTGCTTGACCTGATCTGCATCCCTGCCGATGACCACATAGAACTGCTCGATTGCCGCCTGTTGCCCCGCCCGAATGACGTGCTCCACCACGGGGCGCCCGCAGAGCGGATGCAACACCTTATTCAACTGCGACTTCATTCTCTTGCCAGAACCAGCCGCAAGGATGATTGCGCTTGTGCGCATGATACGGTTCCTCCTCTCCATTATGACCCATGATCAGTCTCATTATATACCAATAAAACCGCGCCACCAAACAGGCAGAACGCGCCTCACCAAGATCGCCGGAATTTCGACGTGAAGCAATGTTGAAGGGCCTGTGGAGGTAGATACGAGCGAGAACTGGCGTCTCTCCGCCGCGCCGTTCTGTCAGGCTGGTCGCGCCGCCACACCTGGCTGCCATAGTAGGCAGTGTAATGAGCTCTCTTCGGCCGGGGTCCAGCAACGGCGCGCGGGCGCCGTTCCATATGCCTTCGGCGCTCGTGCCCTTCGGTTCGGCGTGAGTTCTATGTTTCAACGCGTCCTCACCAGATTGGCTGGAGAGGACGGAATCGCTCTGGCGGCTCAGACAGTGGCTGGACCTATTCCGGCCTCGCTCGCTCACCTGATTTGGGGCAGCCAACGCGTGGCTTGCGCGAACCAAGCCTGCCCTCTGGCGCTTTTCTCGGGGGAATGCTGGCTCCTGCACTTCGTTAACCTACACCGAGTAAGAACCTCGGTCTATTCCAAAGTATGGGCACGCGCAGGTCGATGTGGGGCAAGGGGTGGGCGTAACAAGCAAGCGACAAGTCAGCAGCACGCAGTGCTGCGATGATCAATAAAAGCGATTGTTGCGCAGCAACTATCGGCTTGTACCCTTGGCGGCTGTTCAATAAAGAGAGCGAGGAGGCGAAGGGAACAGCGGCAGCAACTGATACCCGGGCGATTCATAGGTACAGGCTGTGCAACTGGAGAATGTCCTACAGCTAAGTACCCTTCACACGTGCAAGATCTGCTGCCGCCCCTTCGCCGACGAGCTCTCACCAAAAATCGCCACACAGTCGCGGCTTGGGCGCCTCACCCCGCCGCCCGTGCATGGAGGCGATGGGGTCAGACCCTTCCTCTCATCGCTGCCCATGCGTCGTTACGCCGCCCCGCCACGCGTATGTCGCACGCATGCTGATGGGCAAAAAAAAGAGCCCGCAAGGGCCCCTAGGAGACTATTGCCATTTGGCGTTCGTACGCCTCTAGTACTGCTGCCTGCAGACGCTCGCGGGTCTGAGAGTTAATCGGATGGGCGATGTCGCGGAACTCGCCCTCAGGCGTCTTGCGGCTTGGCATTGCGACAAACAGGCCATTGTTGCCGTCTACGATACGCACATCATGGATGACGAACTCGTCATCCAGAGTGATGGAGACGATCGCTTTCATGCGGCCCTCGGCATTGATCTTGCGGATACGGACGTCTGTGATTTTCATGTTTTTCACTCCTTTGCCATTCTCGGTGACCCGTGCTTCCCTTATTCGCCGTCTGTTAATCTCTTCCCTTTCTAGCTCTCACAATTTTGAAAAATCATTTTGTAGCTAAAAGACACCAGCATACGATCATGCCCACGGGTAGAAAATAGCCTTGTGGGTAACGTCAGTTATCAGAATGGCGTTGCCTGCAGAAGGTGCCGGTACTCTGATGATACCGGGGAAACGCAAAGAGAAGGAGTGATGTGAATCTTGACTAAGACAGTACTTGGCGTGTTCACCTCCGAGCAGGCAGCCGAACAAGCGGTGCGCGCATTGCGGGACAAGGGATTTGGGACCAACGAGATCAGCATCATCCAGAAGAACAATCAGAGCAACGACGGAGCCGACAGTGGCCTTCATCGTGACAACGGAACCATGGCCATCGGCGGATCAGGGGTTGCAGGCGGCACAACTGGCGGTGGAATGGTGAACACGCGCACCGACACCAGTACTGACGAAATCGGTACTGATGGTGGCGATACAACCACCAACGGCACAGGTGACATGGCTACTGATTCGGTCAGCGACGGTGTCGTCTCTGGCGCTACTTGGGGCGGTTTGGCTGGGTTGGCTCTAGGTGCAGGCGCATTGGCTGTTCCCGGTATCGGACCGCTATTAGCGGCTGGGCCTTTAGCAGCTGCTCTTACTGGCGCCGCCACCGGCGGGCTAGCGGGTGGCCTGATTGACTGGGGAGTCCCTGAGTCGGTAGGGCGCGAGTACGAAACCCATGTTCGCCAGGGAGGCGTATTAGCGGTGATCCGCGTTTCGGAAAAGAAGGCTGACGAGGCTGCCCGGATTTTGCGGGAGAACGGCGCCAGGGATGTCGGCATGCACGACGCAACCAAGTAGCACTTGACTCTTGCTGGGCTGAGATAGTCCGGCTTAGCGGAAGCAGGAAAGACGGCCGCTGGCAGCCAAAGCTGCTG
>JAEZJZ010000064.1 GCA_023436245.1 Bacillota bacterium
GGGATCGGCTCGGCATGCCGAGCCTCTACGAAAGACAAAATGAACAGTCTCGCATGCTGCCCGCGCGGCAGAGGAAGCGCTTGTTCCCAAAAGCCCCAGCAAAGCAAAAGCGCTGCCCTCCGACGGCAGCGCAACCCTATGTAGGTCAGTCTACTTCAGCATGTTCAGCAGCACCAGCACCGAGAGCACCAGCACGATTCCATCCAGACTGTTTGGCTTGAAGACCAAACGCGACATTTCAATGAGCACGATCAACGACATGGCCCAAAGCGAGACCCAATCCAGCACATCAAACCAGAGGCGCTTGGCCTTAAACCGCTTCATCGCACTTGCCACCTTCCAGCTAATCTCTCCTACTCCCATCTATATGCAGGGAATGGACGCTTGGTCACTGGAAAATGTCCTTGATGTGCCTAATATCCAAGGGCGTCAGAGTCTCAGGCTGCAGATCGATGGCCACGACCTCCAGCCGCAATCGCCGAAACCGTAGCTTGCTGACCTGCAAATAGGCGGCGATGGCCAAGCGCAGCTTACGCCGCTTGCTCCAGGTGATCGCCTCTTCCGGCAGGCCAAACCGATGGCTGGTTCTGGCCTTTACCTCCACGAAGACCAGGTCTTGCCCGTCGCGGCAGATTAGGTCTATCTCGCCAAACCGCGTATGGAAGTTTCGCTCCAACAGCAAATAGCCCAAGCGAGTCAAATAGTCGGCCGCCAGCGACTCACCCTGCCGACCGACCTGCCTATTCTTCATCTGCAAGACCAGCCGCGAACTTACGCAGAAAGGTCACCCGGTGCAGCGGGCAGGGACCGTGCGCCAGCAATGCCCGGTAATGATCAGGGCAAGGGTATCCCTTGTGCAAGGCGAACCCGTACTCAGGATAGGCCTGCTCGTACTCCACCATCAGGCGATCCCTGGTCACCTTGGCAATGATGGAAGCGGCTGCGATACTGAAAGAACGACCGTCGCCCTTGATCAGGGCCTGCCCCGGTAGATCAAAATCAGGCAACACGTTGCCATCGACCAACACAAACTCCGCCTCTCCAGCCAAGCCCTGCACGGCCAAACTCATCGCCTGCTTGGTCGCCTGCAGAATGTTTATCCGGTCGATCGTTCGCTGATCGATGGCTGCCACGCTGACTGCGTCTGCCTGCCGCAGAATCTCGACAAACAGCTCCTCTCGGCGGGCCGGAGTCAGTTGCTTTGAGTCATTCATGCCGGCAATCTGCACTTCCTGCGAAAAGACCACAGCGGCAGCCACCACCGGCCCGGCCAAAGGACCGCGACCGGCCTCGTCTACTCCGGCCACCAGCCGATAGCCGTGCTGCCAGAGCGCACGCTCCTCCAACCAAAGCGAGCGCAGTCGCTCCTGTTCAGTAAACAGTCGAACTTGCCTGCGCTCGAAGCGAGCAACCGCCTGCTGCACACCTGCCCTAATGTCCGCGCGCAACTGCCGCAGATCCTCCGGCAGAATCGTACCGTGGTGCTGCTCCAACCAAAGCACTACCTCCGAGATGGTCATCTGCTCAAATCTCATCCGCAGTCCCTCTGTTAGGCACTTCATCGAGGGTGATCGCACCCATCTTCCCGGTGCGAAACTCCAGCAACACCAAGTCGGCGGCTCTGCTCAGATCAACCTTGCCGCCAGCCACCAGACATCCGCGGCGACGCCCCACCTCCGACAGCAACTGCTCCCCGGATTGGGTCAAATCAGCCACCCGGTAGCGCTGCAACAGATCGCCATGCTGCGCTGCCAAATAGGCCAACAGCCATGCCGCCAACTCCAGTTCATCGAAGCCGCCCTGACCAACTGCACCAGTGACCGCCAGCTTACGAGCTCCCTCCGGGTCCTCCAGCTTGGGCCAGAGCATGCCAGGGGTATCCAACAGCTCTACTGACTCGGCCAGACGAATCCATTGCTTGGCCCTAGTCACGCCCGGCAGAGCGCCGGTCTTAGCTGCCGCCCGCTTGGCCAGGGCGTTGATCAGCGAAGACTTGCCCACGTTCGGGATGCCCACCACCATCGTCCGCACCGGCCGGAGCGGCGCCCCGTTCTGCTTGTTGCGCGGCAACTTGGGCGCTGCCAGCTGTTCCAGCTTTGGCAGGATCGCCTTGCCCAGACTCGAACTATGTACATCGATGGCCAGCACCTCTGCGTCACCGGACTGCCGCAGATGAACCATCCACTCCTTGGTTGCCTGCGCGTCAGCCAAGTCACTCTTGGTCAAAATCACCAAGCGCGGCTTGGTCCCAATTACCGTTTGCAGCAGCGGATTGTAACTGCTCTCCGGAATCCGTGCGTCGCGCAGTTCCATCACTACGTCCACCAGTTTGACATTTTCGGTCAACAGCTTCTGCGCCTTGGCCATATGCCCCGGGAACCACTGCACTGACATGGCACTCACCTCCTGCCCAGAGAACGAAATCCTTAACGACCGATCAGACGCCAGGCCTTCACCGGCCAATAGATCAACCAGGCTTTGCCCCTGATCGCCTCCAGCGAAACCTGTCCCACCAGCGCATCACGACTGTCCTTGCTGAAGTTGCGGTTATCCCCCAGCACAAAAACCCTGTCCGGCTGCACGGTGATCGGACCGTAATCCCCCAGAGTGGCAGCCGACAAATACGGCTCATCCAACGGTTGATCGTTGACATAGACCTGACCGCCCGTAATGGCCACCTTGTCTCCCGTGACTCCGATCACCCGCTTGACGAAGTCACGCTCGGCATCCTGGGCGTACTGGAAGACGATGATGTCGCCGCGTTCAGGCAGAGCGCCAAAGCGCTGGCCGAGTTTATAGACCAGGACACGCTCCTGATCGTGCAAGGTGGGCAGCATCGAACTGCCGTCCACAATATAGTTGTCCAAAACAAAGGTGCGTAACACCAGAGCCAAAACGATCGCCGGAGCGAGCGCCTTCAGCCACTCCCAGACCTCCTGTTTGAAGCGTTGCATCGATTTCCCCTCTTCCCTGCCGCCATCCCCAGTGGAAGCGTACACCTCTAATCTATCACGCTACCTGGGGAAAGCCAAGCAAACAAAAAAGGGACCAAGCGGTCCCTTTTGCCAATTACTTGCGGCGCATGTCCTCGATGCGAGCAGCTTTGCCGGTCAAGTTGCGCAGGTAATACAGCTTGGCGCGACGAACGCGGCCACGGCGCATGACCTCGATCTTGTCCAGGCGCGGCGAATGCAAGGGGAAGACGCGCTCCACGCCAACGCCGTAAGAAACGCGGCGCACGGTGAAGGTCTCGCGAATGCCGCCACCGCGACGAGCGATCACAATGCCTTCAAATACCTGCACGCGCTCGCGGTTACCCTCAACGACTTTAACATGAACACGCACAGTGTCACCCGCCTTGAAATCGGGGATGTCCTGGCGCAGTTGAGCCATTTCCAAAGTCTCAAGAATACTCATGGTCAAAAACCTCCTTCCTGACAAGCAATTATAACATATATGCAAGACTAAACCATAGCCAGTCGGGTCAGCGCTCCCGCTGCAGCTTTTCCAAAAACAGGCGATCAGCCTTGGTCAGCTCCGCTCGCTGCAGCAGATCCGGTCGACGCTCCCAGGTGATGCGCAGTGACTCTTCCCGCCGCCATTTGGCGATCTGAGCGTGATGGCCGGAAAGCAGCACGTCTGGCACACCTAGGCCCATGAACTCGGGCGGTCGCGTGTACTGCGGGTACTCCAACAGATGATCGGAAAACGACTCTTCAGTCGCCGATTCCGCCGAACCGAGCACGCCCGGCAAGAGACGCACCACTGCGTCCACCACCACTGCCGCCGCCAGCTCTCCACCGGTGAGCACGTAGTCGCCAATGGAGATTTCCTCATCCACCAACGTCATGCGCACACGTTCGTCGATGCCTTCATAGTGCCCGCAGAGGATGATCATCTGCGGCAATGCCGACAACTCCTGCGCCTTCTGCTCAGTGAAAGTCGTTCCCTGCGGCGCCATGTAAATCACCTTGGCGTCGTTTCGCTCCTTCACCTTGGCAATCGCGCGCGCAATCGGTTCGGGTTTCATCACCATGCCGGCGCCGCCGCCATAGGGATAATCGTCGACCACCCGGTGCTTATCCTGGGTGAAGTCGCGGATGTTCCAAGTCTCGATGCTGACGATCCCTTTATCCACTGCCCGCTTCAGAATGCTCTCGGAGAAGATACCGTTGAACACTCCTGGAAACAGGGTAAGGATGTCAATCTGCATGGCTGTCTTCCTCGTCCGAATCAAACAATCCAGGCAGAGGATCGATCACCATCCGCCGGGCAGCCAAATCGATGGACTTGACCACCTGCTTGATGGCCGGAACCAGCAACTCCCGTCCCTCGGACAGCACCACATAGACATCATTGGCGCCGGGCTGCAACACTTCCACGATCTCGCCCAGAGCTTCGCCCTGCACCGTGACCACAGACAACCCGATCAGCTCAAAAACATAGTAATTGCCCTGCGGCAGAGGCAGCACTTTGTCTTGGGAGATCTGCAGTTCGCCGCCAGCCAGCGCATCCGCCTGTTCGCGCGTATCCACACCCTGCAGCTTCAGCCGCCAGTAGATCTGCTGCACACCGGCTGACAGCACCAGGTAAGGCTGACGAACGGTTCCCTTCTGGACGAAGACCGTCATCTGCGGCAGCGTGGTCAAGCGATCGGGATGGTCACTTTCGGGACTCACCTTGATCTCTCCGCGCAATCCATGACTACCCTTGATCATGCCTATCGTCACAAACATCTGTGCTACACCTCTAGCCCGCGGATTTCCACCACTACATCATCTTTCAGCACGATTTCGGCGCTCTGCACCTCGGACCAGCGCTGCCCCAGCGCAACCGTACAGAGACCCTGCACCGTGCTGTGCACAACTTCCTGGCCGAGCGAAAACGCCTCCACCGCCGCCAATCGCTGCAGCAGTTCCTTCTTCATCTCCTGTCGTTTCTGCCGTTCTGCCTCCAGCTGTTGCTGAAAGCCGGGCAGACGATCAGGATGCTTGCGCTCGAGATCCAGCAGCATCTTTTTCCCCTGAAAATCCAACTGCTGTAATTCTCGTTCCGCGTTCTCCACCGCCTGGCGGATGTCTGCCAGGAGACTGGCCTGCAGTTCGGCAGTGACGATCGCTTTTACCGTAATCGGACGGAGAACGGACAAAGCCATGGCAATCAGATTAGGACAAAATGTCGACGGTCACACGTCGCGGATCGTTGCTCGATGCGGCCTTGACCAGAGAACGGATAGCCTGAGCGATCCGACCCTGCTTGCCTATCACTTTGCCGATGTCCTCATCTGCAACTTTCAACTGCAAGACCAGGCTGCGCTCGCTTTCCACCTCGGTCACTTCCACCTGTTCAGGGTGGTCGACCAGGGCTTGGGCGATATAGATTACGAGATCACGCATGTGTTAACCTCCCACTTTTTACTCCTGGTTAATCACTCCTGCCTGCTGGAACAGACGACGAACGGTATCGGACATCTGTACTCCCTGAGAGACCCAAGCGGAAGCTCTTTCCTTGTTGATCTCCACCGTAGACGGATTGGTAATCGGGTTGTAGTAACCGATCTCCTCGATGAACCGACCGTCACGCGGGAAGCGGGAATCAGCGACTACAATTCTATAGAAAGGAGCCTTGTGAGCGCCCATCCTCCTGAGACGAATCTTGGTAGCCATGCACTGTCACCTCCTTTCAGGGGGTTTCTGACCTAATTAGAACGGGAAGGGGAACTTGCCGCGCTTCTTCCCGCCTTTTTCACTGAACTGCCGCATCATCTTGCGAGTCTGATCGAATTGCTTCAGCAGCCGGTTCACAGTCTGGATGCTGGTGCCGCTGCCGAGCGCAATGCGCTTGCGGCGGCTGCCGTCGATAATCTCGGGCTTGCGCCGCTCCTCGGGAGTCATGGAGAAGATGATCGCTTCGATCTGCTTGAACTGCTTCTCATCCGGCTGCATGTCCTTCATACCCTTGGCCTGCGAGAGACCGGGAATCATGCCCATCAGCTGGTCCAAAGGTCCCATCTTCTGCACTTGCTGTAACTGCTCCAGGAAGTCCTCGAGCGTGAACTGAGCAGTGCGCAGCTTCTTGCCGAGCTCCAGCGCCTTCTTCTCATCGAAGGCTGTCTGTGCTTTTTCGATCAGCGAGAGCATATCGCCCATGCCGAGAATGCGCGAAGCCATGCGATCCGGGTGGAAAACCTCGAGCGTGTCCAACTTCTCACCGAGAGCCGCAAACTTGATTGGCTTGCCGGTGACCGCCTTCACGGACAGCGCCGCGCCGCCGCGGGTATCGCCGTCCAGCTTGGTCATGATCAGTCCGTCGATGCCCAGTTGCCCGTTGAACGACTCGGCGACGGAAACCGCATCCTGGCCGGTCATCGCGTCAACCACCAGCAGCACTTCCTGGGGCTTCAACTCCCGCTTGATCTCCTGCAGCTCTGCCATCAACTCTTCGTTGATGTGCAAACGGCCGGCAGTATCGATGATCACGATGTCGCGCCCGTCCTTCTGGGCCTGGGCCACACCCGCACTCGCGATCTGAACCGGATTCACCTGGTTGCCCAAGCTGAACACCGGCACGTCCACCTGCTTGCCGACCACCTGCAACTGATCGATGGCTGCTGGACGATAGATGTCGGCCGCCACGAGCAGCGGGCGTCGTCCGTTCTTCTTCAAATGCAGTGCCAGCTTGCCGGAAGTTGTGGTCTTGCCGGCGCCCTGCAATCCAACCAACATAATGATCGTCGGCGGTTTACTGGCCAGGGCCAGCCGGCTGGCTGTGCCGCCGAGCAACTCAATCATCTCTTCATGCACAATCTTGATCATCTGCTGACCCGGGCTCAGGCTTTCCAGCACTTCCGCCCCGACGGCACGTTCCTTGAGCTTGGCCACGAAGTCGCGCACCACCCGGTAGTTGACGTCAGCCTCGAGCAAGGCCAAACGCACTTCCCGCAATGCCTCGGTGACATCTTTCTCGGTCAGCTTGCCCTTGCCACGTAGTCGCTTGAACGTATCCTGCAGTTTTTCCGCCAAACCGGAGAAGATCAATTCGTTTCCCTCCCTACTTGGTCATCTCTCCAAGCAGCCCAAACACTTGTTGCCAGCGCTCGTCGCCCTCGTCTACCAACGCCCGCAACAACTGACGTAATTCTAAAATGCGTGCCTGCTGAGCCGTCCAGCGTTCTGCAAGCCGCAGGCGTGCCTCGTACTGTTCCAGCGCTTCTTCTGAGCGCTTGAGCAGGTCATGCACCGCCTGGCGACTGACGCCTAGCTCTTCTGCGATTTCCGACAGCGAAAGGTCCATTCCATAATGAAGCTCCACTGCCTGTCGCTGCTTTTCTGTGAGCATCTGACCGTAGAAGTCAAAGAGCAGACTGATCCGGACGAAACGCTCCATTGGCACCATCCTGTAAAGCAATTTACCTTGACAATACTAGCAAATCGGCATGAGGCTGTCAAGCAAAAGCACTTGACGCCGTCTTGCGACAAAGCAAAACGGCAAGTTGAGCGAATCAAAGTTGGCCGTTTTCGGCGGACCCACAGGGCCTGGCTTTCGGGCACTAGCCTGCGACATCTTACTGCCACTCGCAAGGGAACGCTGCGCCCCGCGGCGAAAGAATAGTGAGATCCTGCTACAGTAAAGAACTAAGGAGGTTCGATTCATGGCCTATAGCCCCGACCGCATCGCCGCTTTCGAGCAATATCTAGAGCAAATCATGCAAGCATACGCAGCACCGGGAATGGTGGTGGCTCTGGCCGAGCACGGTCAAATCAGCTATGCGCAGAGCTTCGGCGTACGCGACCTGGAGACGGCAGCACCTGTGGACACAGAGACCATCTTCGGCCTGGCCTCCGTCACCAAGTCATTCACTGCCTTGGCGATCATGCAACTGGCTGACCAGGGACTGCTGTCGCCCCACGACCCGGTGTTCCGCTACCTGCCGGAGTTCAAGCTTCCGGGCGGCGCGGCTACGGACGCCGTCACCATCCACCATCTGCTCACCCACACCGCCGGCTTGCCGCCGCTGCCAACCCTCGGCTACAGCATCAGGGGCAACACCGAACCGGACGAAACGCCGACAGAGGCAGCGCCAGAGCATCCGCGCATCGACACCATGCCCGAACTGCTCGACTACCTGGCCACCGGCGATTACCAACTGCTCGGCCAACCCGGCGAGTACCTCAGCTACTCCAACGACTGTTACGGCCTGTTGGGGGAGATCATCGAGCGGGTGAGCGGCCAGCCCTACACTGAGTTTGTGCAACATCGCATCCTGCAGCCGCTCGGCATGGGGCGCAGCCTGTTTACCGCTGAGGAACTGCGCGAGTTCGAGAACGTGACTGAGCTCTATTACCGCACCGAGCAGGACGAGTTCAAGCATTCCTCGATCTGGCAGGTGGCTCCTCCCTTCACCGCCTGCGGTTGGCTGAAGTCGTGCGCCGACGACTTGATCAAGTACACCGCCATGTATGCCGGCGGCGGCGAACTGGCCGGGCAGCGCCTAGTTTCCCGCTCAGGGCTTGAACAGATGCTGCAGGGCACGCTGGAGTTCTCCAAGAGCCGCAAGTACGGTTATGGACTGATGGCGCAGACCGATTACGCCGGCGTAACCCTGGTGGAACACGGCGGCAGTCTGAAGGGCGTCTCGTCCAACATGGGCTTTGTTCCGGAGCGGGGCATCTCGGCCGTGGTGCTCTGCAACCTGACCGGCGTCCCGGTAGCCAAGATCTGGCTGGCGCTGGTCAACCTGGCGCTCGGCCTGCCCATCGAGCAGCCCCGCGTTGAGTACCCTGCCTACGCCTGGCCGACCGACATGGCCGAGCGCATTGCGGGCGAGTACAAGTCAGGCGAGGGCGCAACCTACCGGGTCGAGGAAGCTAACGGTGACTTCGTTGTACATGCTCCGGTCGGCACCTTCAAGCTGCACCCCACTGGACCGGACTCGGCCATCTGGCGCTACAAACTCGCCGAGAACGAGGTGCGCTTCTTCTTCGACGCCCAGGGCAAATCTTGGGCGGTCGGCGGAGGCGGCCGCGTGATCCCGAGAAACACGGTTGCAGCCGAGAGCAAACCGTAGTAGCGAAGAAAGCGAGCTGCCTCAAAAAGCCGAGGCAGCTCGCTTGTTCAATTGGTCAGGTTACCTGTCTGTGGAGCGCTAGGGACGGACGCTCTTTCTCCAGAAGCCCGTTGGATGAGACGAAGGGCCTGGCCCTTCGTCTCATCCAGTTGTCATGCAGAGCTCACGATAGCCCGACTGCGCTTTCATCGCAGATTGCGCCTAGGCAATCATGAGGGTTTTGCTTCTATTGAGGAACGGGGAGTAACTCAGCCATCACGACTCGCGGCGCAGGTCCCAGACTGGTTTGTAGTAATGCTCCTCCAGCGTGGCGATGACCTCATGATGCCGCCCGGCCTGAATGGCGCTCAGAATGCGTTCGTGCTGGTCAACGCCGATCTGCCAATCGTGGTCGCGCTCGGCGTAGTCGTAGAGCGAACTGAGGAAAAACAGCGGAAAAACGGCGTCGAACTGGGCGATCAGCCGCTGGTTCCCGGTGGCAACAAGGATGCAGCGATCGAACATGTCGGCGTAGTAGGTGAACTGATAAGTGTCGCGCTCGCGCTGGTATTGCTTCTGCTTCTCGAGGACAGCAGCCATCTCCTGGCTAAGTGTGAGGGTGCGGTCGGCTTCCACCACGTAGCGATAGGCGCCGGCCACCCAGAAGAAGAGCATCTGGGCCAGCTCATAGAAGTCCTGGCGCGACAGCGTGATCACGTTGATGCCGCTGTTTGGGGTGGTGACCACCAGCCCCTCTTTCTCCAGCAGGTTGAGCGCCTCGCGGATGGGGGAGTTGCTGATGCCCAGTTCGCGCGACAACTGGCCGATGTTGATGCGTTCTCCCAGTTGATACGACTGAGTCAGAATCTTCCGCTTGATGATCTGATAGGCCTGTTCCTTGATGGTTGTCTTCTGAACCATTGTCATGGCAAACCCCAACCTTCGCCTTGGCCTGCGCCAGTTTTTCCCGAAGTATTGCTTACATACTAGGGGATGCCCATTTGCATTGTCAAGCGCGAGCCGCCCGGCGGGAACAGTCAAGCTCTGTCCGGTTCATTGACAGGGTGCATTCGGCAGACTATATTGGAAGCAGATGATGCACGATGCACGATGCAAGAGCCGGAAAGGAGCCATCGCGACATGAACTTCACTATCGCCAATCGCATCCAAGATGTGCAAGGGTCCATTATTCGCGAGTTATTCAAGCTGACCAAGCAGCCTGGGATGATCGCCTTCGGCGGCGGCAACCCCTCCCCCGATTCCTTCCCTGTGGAGGACATCGCCCGCATCACCGCAGAGGTGTTGGCCAACGACCCGATCTCGGTGCTACAGTACGGCCTGTCTGAAGGCTACACCCCGCTCCGCGAGACACTAAAACAGCGGCTTGCGGCCAGCGAAGGCATCGATTTCTCGCAGAATGAACTGTTCATCATTTCCGGCGGGCAGCAGGCAGCGGACCTGATTACCAAGGTGTTGGTCAACGAGGGCGATGTCATCCTCACCGAGGAACCTGCCTTCGTCGGCTGCCTGAACACCTTCCGCTCATACGGCGCCAAGCTGGTGGGCATCCCAATGCAGCCGGACGGCATGGACCTGGACGCGCTGGAGCAGGCCCTGCGCACGAACCGCAATGTCCGCCTGCTTTATACCATCCCCAACTTCCAGAACCCAACCGGCTTTACCACCAGCCGCGAGAAGCGCCAGCGCATCTATGAGCTGGCGCAGCAATACGACATCGTGGTCTACGAAGACGACCCTTACGGCGAGTTACGGTACTCCGGCGAACGAGTGCCGACCATCAAGTCCTTAGACCGGGACGGGCGCGTGATCTATGCCGGCAGCTTCTCCAAAGTGATGGCGCCGGCCTTCCGCCTGGGCTATCTGGTGTTCGATCAGGGCCTGACTGCTCGCATGACAGTAGCCAAGCAATGCACGGATGTACACTCCACGCTGCTGTTCCAGCACATCTGCAACGAGTTCATCACCCGCTCTGACTTCGCCGGACACCTACAGCATTCGCGCGAGCTCTACCGCCGGAAGTCTGAGCTGATGCTCCGGACGATGGAGCGCACCTTCCATCCGGATGTGCAGTTCAACCGGCCGCAAGGCGGTCTGTTCGTAATGGCCTTCTTGCCGCACGGCACGGACGCCTACCCGTTTGTTCACGAGGGCATCCGGCGCGGGGTGGCCTGCGTGCCGGGAATTGCCTTCACCGTCGATCAGAGTATCCCAAGCAACGGCTTCCGCATGAGCTACTCCACTCCCACAGAGGATGAGATTATCCGCGGGGTGGAGATCATCGGCGAGCTGACACATGAATGGATCGGCCAAAGCGCCAATCAGCGCTGGCAACAGCAGGAGGCCCGGCGCCAGACTGCCGCAACGGCTGAAGAGAAGTAAGGCTGGAAGCGAGAGAAAGCGCAATCGCCGCTCGGCAACACCGAGCGGTCTTCTTTCTTGTGACGACGCAAGCGCTGATCAATCGCCCCGACCAGAGTGCCGAGAATGGTCGACCGGACTACAATCCAGGTGTAAAGAACTGTTTGACGGGACTTTTCCCTACTGCCGGGAGGGCCGAAATCGTATGATATCTTTGGGAGAAGGCCCCGATACCGGTTAGGGTGCTGACTCTACTCTCTGCAAAGGGGGTGGTCTTGAAGTGATCAGGACTAGGAGGTGGCTGGCCACCTAGCGCCAGCGCTCCGCAGAGGCGTGCCGCAAGGCGCGCCTCTCCTGCTTTCGAGCCTTGCTAATCAGATCGGAGCCTGGACTCGGCGGAGTCGCGTAGGAGAGAGCCATCGGCGCGATTTTCGGGACTGGAGGGGAATCGGCAAAGTGATCACCGCTTTCATCCGCTTGCGGTAATGAAGGGTACAGACGAGTAAGCCTGTATGGTGCGCAAGCACCGCTCGGGCATATTTGTGCTGTGCCTTTTTCATTGCCCAATTTGGATGAAAGAGGTGCTTTTTCGTGCCCAGAAATAGAGATTTGCCGTCCAGTCAGCCGTCGCGCCATGAGCGTGCCAGCTCCGTCAAGAACAGAGCCAATTACCCCGGACAGCATCTGCTCCGCAGTCGACGAATCATCAGGCGCATGATTGAATTAGCCCGGATTTGCCCGCAGCCATTGGTCCTGGATATCGGTGCAGGGCTGGGAGCGCTGACCGTGCCACTGGCGGACGAAGGGTGGCGAGTGCTGGCAGTGGAAAACGACAGCCGCCTGGCTGGTAGGCTGCGAGGAAGAATGGCGGCGAAAGAGAATGTGCGAGTGGTGGAACAGGATGTACTGCGAACGCCACTTCCCCACAGTCCGTTCTCAGTGGTGGCCAATATCCCGTTCGCCATCACCACCGGTATCCTTGGCCGTCTGATGGACTGCCCGGCCAGCGCCTTTCAGCGAGGCGTACTGCTGATCCAGCATGAGGCGGCGCGCAGGTTCATGCGATCACCGATCACCGATATCCGCCTGCTCGTGTGGAGGATGTGGTTTCGGTGGGAACTGGTCGAGGTCGTCCCTCCCAGGCACTTTGCCCCTCCGCCGAACGTGAATGCCGCGCTACTCACCGTCAGCCGCCGACGGGAGGCGCTTCTGCCGGCACAAGAGTACTGGCGCTTCCTGGGATTGGCTCAGTCTGCCCTCAGCGCCCCGGAAATGCCGCTCGGGCAGGCGTTGCGCGATGTATTCACGCCGACCCAACTCCGACTAGTCTTCAGGACCACAGACCTGCAGCGGGAGACGCCCGTCTGCCGGATGACCGAGCAGCAGTGGGCCATCGTCTACCACACGATGCATCGGCATGTGCCGCCTGCGCGTTGGCCGAGGGCCAGCAGACCGCGCTGGTTTAGGTAGCGAGTCCTTTGCTTTGCCAACCGAACCAACTAACCGCATGCTGCCTAGCGTGCGGTCTTTCTTCTTCTGGAGTGTAAAAAACATTTGACACTGACGCACCCCCCTGATAGAATCTCGGTGTAAAGAACTTTTGACACCAGAGGGGAGGTTGCCGGTGAAAAATCACATCCAGAAGTTGCGGGAGGAACTTAACCTGACTCAGGATGAACTGGCCCGCCGAGTGGAAGTGACGCGGCAAACGATCAACGCCATCGAGAACGACAAGTATAATCCAACACTGTCGTTGGCGTTCAAGCTGGCTCGGTTATTCGGGCTGACAGTAGATCAAGTCTTCGATTATGAGGCCGAAATTGGAAAGGGGAAATAAGTAGTGAGCTACAGCAAGTTCTTAGGGTTTCTCACCGGCATGGGCTTTGGCGTCGTCTTAGCAGGGATCATCCTCTCCAGATTGAGAAAAAGCGAATGGGGACAGGACGAGCGCACCGCCCTGGTACACACCAAAGCCGGACAATGGAGTTTCTACATTTCGGCGGGCGTAGTCTTTCTGCTCTGGGTGACCGAGAATGTTCGCCTAGGAGCGCTGCACGGCGAGGTCCAGTTCTTTTCCCCGCTGGGGATTGCTTTCTGGGCAATGTTAGCAACTTACTTGCTGACCGCTTTCTATCATCAGTGGGCCAGCAGCGGCAGCGTACTGGCTGGCAACACCGAAAAGCAACGGTTGTTGGGCTTTATCATGTTGGCCAACTCCCTGACCCTGAGCGGATTGACCAGATCAGTGCCAGCTTTCCTCTATGTGCAGATTGCCGTGCTGCTCTGCGGCGTCTACCTGCTCTTCGTCTCGCGACGTACTGAGTCTGTGCGCTGAGCAGGAGAAAGCGCAGGAGTGAAGGAACTGACAACAACACGAGGCGTGCTCTGCATGAGCACGCCTCGCACTTTTCGGCAATAGCTGAGGGAACTAACGACCTTCCTGACCGCGGTCAAACAGCGCCTGGACAAACTCCGCGGGCAGGAAGTCGCGCAGGTCATCCATCGCCTCTCCCACGCCGATGAACTTGACCGGCAGTTGCTGCTCGTTGGCAATAGCGAAAATGATGCCGCCCTTAGCGGTGCCGTCCATCTTAGTCAACACTAAGCCGGTCAAGGGCACGCTCTGGCCGAACTCCTTGGCTTGCACCACGGCATTCTGCCCGGTGGTGGCGTCGATCACCAGCAGAACCTCGTGGGGGGCGCCGGGGCACTCGCGGGCGATCACCCGGCCAACCTTGGCCAACTCGTTCATCAGGTTGCTCTTGTTGTGCAAGCGACCGGCGGTGTCGATGATCAGCAGGTCCATCTTGCGCGCCTTGGCTGATTGAATGGCATCAAACACGACAGCAGCCGGATCTGCGCCTTCGCCGTGGCGCAGCACCGGCACACCCACGCGCTGGCCCCAGATCTCCAACTGCTCGGCGGCAGCCGCGCGAAAAGTGTCGCCGGCGGCCAACATCACCTTGAGACCCTCTTGTTTATAGCGATTGGCCAGCTTGGCGATGGTGGTCGTCTTGCCCACCCCGTTCACGCCAACCATGATCACAATGTTCAAGCGACCCCGCTCGATGGCCATTGGGACCGGGACGCCCAGCCGCTCACCCAGTAACTCCTGTAACAGCCCGGTGAGCGAATCGGCATCGGAGAGACGGCGCTCCTTGGCCTTACGGCGCAAGTCCTCCACCAGCTCCATAGCGGTGTGCACGCCGAGATCACTGACGATCAACAACTCTTCCAGTTCCTCAAACAGCTCGTCATCGATCGACCGCCGATTGAACAGCTGCTCTACCTTATCCACAAATCCCTGCCGAGTCTTCTTCAGACCTTGCTTTAGCTTGTCAAACAACCCCATCCATAACACCTCCAGCAAGTCCTTTGGACTTGCTTAATTATTCCCGGCTTCGGTCAGCTTCACTGAAATCAGCTGCGAGATACCCCGTTCGGGCATGGTCACGCCGTAGAGCGTGTCCGAACCCAGCATCGTTTCTTTCGAGTGTGTGATCAACAGGAACTGGGTCTCGCTGGACAGTCGGCGCACTACCTTCATCAGCCGGCGCGTGTTGGCATCGTCCAGCGGCGCATCGATCTCGTCCAGGACGCAAAACGGCGTCGGCTTGATCTCGAGCACTGCACAGAGCAGCGCCACCGCGGTCAGCGCCTTCTCGCCACCAGAAAGCAGACTGATGTTCTGCAGGTTCTTGCCGGGTGGCTGCGCCAGAATGTCTATACCGGATTCCAGCGGGCGGTTGGGGTCGACCAACTTCAGGTCAGCTTCGCCTCCGTCAAACAGCTCCACGAACATCCGTTGGAATGCCCGGCGCACTTCTTTGAACGCGTCCAGGAAGCGCTTAGCCATCAACTGGTCGATCTCCTGGATGATCTGTTCCAGCGACAAGCGGCTATCCAGCAGGTCCTGCTGCTGGCTGTTCAGGAAACCGACGCGTTCCTGCAGGCGCTCCAGTTCGGAGATGGCGCTGACCCGCACCGGGCCGAGCAGCACGATCTGCTCCTTCAACTGCTCCAATTGTTCCTCACCTTGAGAGCGGCTCTGCAGGGTGGAGTGCACATCGGTCAAATCCACCAGCTGATAGTCAGTCTCCAGGCGCGCGCGCATCGTCTCACATTCATTCTCCAGGCGAGATAGGCGAAGTTCCGTGGTGTAAAGCCCTGTTTTCAAGCTCTCCACCTGCTCGCGCTGTGACCGCGTCTGTTGCCGGAGCAACCGCTCGGACTCCTCCAACTCTTGGAAGGTCCGCCGCGCCTGCTCCAGTTGCTCGGCCTGCGTCTGTTGCTGCCCGAGCAGCCCTTCCACACGTCCGGAAAGATCCGTCAACTCCATCTGGTCAGCTGCAGCACCCGTCTGCAACCTCTCCTGCTCCAGGCTGATCTCCTGCAGGTTAGCCTCTTCCTCCTGCAGGCGCTCACTCAACCCTTCGGATTGACGCGACAAGCTCAGCGCCTGTTCCCGCAGGCTGCTCAGTTCCACCTCCAACCGGTGGCACTGCTCCATGCGAGCCATGCGCTGCTGCAGTTGCTCTGCGTTGGCTGCCTTCTGGGCGGCCAACGTCTGTTCAGCCGTGGCCAGCGCTTGGCTGGCTGCTGCCGCCTGCTGCTCTGCCTGAGTCAACTCGCTCTGGCAGCTGGCCAACTGCTGCAGAGCCAGGGCGTGGGTGGAGCGCAGGCTCTCCAGTTGCTTCTGTCGTGCGGTGAGCAGTGATTGCTCTGCAGCCAGTGTGGACTGCAGTTCACTCTGCCGGTTCTCCACGGCGCGCACCCTGTCTACCAAGCCTCGCACCTGTCCGGTCAACTGCTCCAACTGTCTGTTGGCAGTCACTGACGCCTGTCTTTCGGACTTGATCAGCGCCTGTAGGCGCTCTTGCTCCTTGGTCAGATTAGTCAGTTCGCGCTGCCGCCCTAGGAAACCGCTGCCCTGCCGTTGACGGCTGCCACCAGAGAGTGACCCTCCTGGTAGGAGCATGTCCCCGTCCACGGTGACCATGCGCACCTGGTGACGGGTGGCTCTGGCGATCTGCACCGCCTCATCCAGTGTCTTCACCACCAGGATATTCCCGAGCAGGTTCTGCATCACATTCTGCACAGCCGGCGCAAAGCTGACCAGATCGGCCGCAAAACCAATGGCGCCAGCCATCCCGGCGGCCGTATGATCCACAGGTCGCTTGGCACGCGGGGTGATCACGTCGAGCGGCAGAAAAGTGGCGCGCCCGGCGCCCGTTCGCTTCAAGTATTGTATGCCCTGTTTGGCATCTGCTTCCGTTTCGGTGACCATGAACTGCAGACTGCCGCCGAGAGCAATCTCGATTGCGTATTCCAACTCGGTGGGCACGGTCAGCAGGTCTCCCACCACGCCGACCAGCCCGCCCAAGGAGCCGTCGCCTTGCTTCTTGGCCTGCATCAAGGCGCGCACGCCACGCTGATAGCCCTCAAGCTGATCGACCATGTCCTGCAGCAGGCGCAGGCGGCTGCCCACTGCGGCTAACTCCTGCCCGGCCTGCCGCTCGCGCCGGGAAGACTGCGCGAGGAGTGTCTCTGCAGCCTGGCGCTCAGTCTCCAAGCGCTGCTGCTCCGCAGCCAGCTGTTGCCACTCGCCACTGATTGTCTGCAACTCAGTCCGTAGGCCGGCCACCTGTTCAGCCAACCCGGTCGCTTCAGCTTCCGCCTGCAGCACATTCTCGTGCAGTGCGTCCAGCTCCTGCTCGGCCCTTGTGCTCCGGTCAGACCAAAGGCTCGCCGCCATCTCAGCGGTCTGACGCAACTGCAAGTATTCAGCCAGTGCCTGCTCGGTCGCCTGCAGCTCCTGGTCGATGTCCTTGTCCCCCGCTGCCTGCAGCGATTGCTCTAGTGTTTGCAGGTCGGCGGATTTGCCGGAAATGGCAGTTTGCACCGCCGCCAGTTGTTCCTGCACCATCGCTCGCTGCTTGTCCAACTCGACCTTGCGGGCCAAGAGCACGGCCTGCCTGTTTGTGAGTTCCGTAACCTTGCCTTGGCGCTCTTCGCTGCGGGCGGAGACGATGCGCCGGTCTCCCTGCAGACGCTCCACTTGCTGTCCTAGCAGATACAACTGCTGATTTTCGTTGTTGATTCGCTCCTGCTGCTCCGCCTGTTGCAGCCGAGAGCGTTCTTCCTCTGCTTCCAGGTGCAGCACCTGATGTTCTGCCTGCAGAATTTGATCGGCAGCCTGCTGACGCAGCTTTTCGTCTCGCTGACGGCGTCGCTCGGCCATGTTCAGTTCGTAGAGGATCAGGTCCTTCTCCACGGCCCGCCGCGCCGATTCCAACTGCAGATACTGCTGGGCCCGCACCGCCTCTTCCTTCAGCGGCTCTAGCTGATTCTCCAACTCGTGCAGCAAGTCCCGCACCCGCGTCAACGCCGACTCGGCGTCAGCCAGCTTATTGGTTGTCTCGCGCTTGCGGGCTTTATACCGGGCTATGCCTGCCACTTCCTCCAGGATAGCTCGCCGCTCCTCCGGCTTCGCCGAGAGCAGCTCATCGATGCGCCCCTGGCCGATGAACGAATAGGCCTCCTTGCCCACACCGGTGTCCAGAAACAGTTCCTGCACGTCCTTCAGCCGACAGGCCGCCTGATTCAAGTAGTAATCGCTCTCGCCCGACTTGAAGACCCGCCGAGTGATGGCCACCTCGTTGAAGGCCAATGGGAAAGAGCGGTTGGTGTTATCGAAAACCATGCTCACTTCGGCCAGACCCAGTCCGCGCCTGACCTTGGTGCCCGCGAAAATGACCTCATCCATACGGGTGCCGCGCAGCGATTTCACACTCTGCTCGCCGAGTACCCATTTGATTGCGTCCGCCAAGTTGCTCTTGCCGCTGCCATTGGGGCCGACAATGGCAGTGATACCATCGGCCAACTCGATCTCAGTCTTATCCGCAAACGACTTGAAGCCGTGCAGTTCCAAGCGCTTGATGCGCATCGACAGCCCTCCCCATCCGACGTCGCCGCCACTGTTGTCTCTTCATATAATTGGCCACTTGAATAGTCAATACCTCTGCTAGCATAACAGATCTATTTTATCATGACAGGCACAACTCCGTCAGACCTGTCTGCTCCGGCGCCAGAGAAGCCTCCCAGAATCAACACCTTGGCATCGCGTAGATCAGAAAACCGGCTCAGTGCGTTCTGAGCCGGTCTTTGCTTGCTAGCCTTAGCGAGGAGCGACGATGAACTTGATGGCGGTTCTTTCTTCGCCATCGATGTTGATGTCCGCAAACGCGGGAATGGCGATCAGGTTGATGCCGTTCGGAGCGACATACCCCCGGCAAATAGCGATTGCCTTCACTGCCTGATTCACGGCTCCCGCACCCACTGCCTGAATCTCGGCTGTACCGCGTTCACGCAATACGGCCGCCAAGGCGCCAGCCACGGCTTTAGGCTGAGATAGTGCGGAGACCTTTAATACATCCATTCTGTGCATCTCTCCCTTTAAGTAATTTGCGATGGCGTCTGCCGTTGCTGACCATAGTGGCCATGCACTCGGCCTCGCTATCAGGTATATGCGGTCACCGGGAGAAAGTGACTGCAAACCTCATCACGCGGGAAAAAGCTGATCAGAACGCCGGGGATGCCTACTTGAGTCCGTTTCGGATCATACCGTGATCCAGAGCCTGCCGCGCGGCTGCCTGCTCCGCCGCCTTCTTGCTGTGGCCTTCGCCGTGACCGATCACCCGGCCCAGCCAACTGACCGTGACAGCGAAGACTTTCTTGTGATCAGGACCGGATTCATCGGTCACCTGGTAGCTCAGGGCATCGCCGGGCGCCGATTTCTGCACCACTTCCTGCAGCCGGGTCTTGTAGTCCTGCCACAACTCACCCCGTTCCAGCGCGGTGAAAGCCTCGCCAAACAGCTGGGCGTAAATTGGCGCCACGGCAGCCAGGCCATCCTGTAAATAGATAGCGCCGAGCAGCGCTTCCACCGCATCAGCCAGTAGCGAAGGACGATCGCGCCCGCCGGTGGAAAGCTGGCTTTTGCCGAGTAGCAAGAGGTCCCCCAGTCCGAGATCCCGGGCTATCTCAGCGAGAGTCTTTTCGCAGACGAGGTTGGCTCGCATACGGGTCAACTCTCCCTCAGGTAGATCGGGATAGTGACGATAGAGATACTGGCTGGTCAAGAGTTCCAGCACAGCATCGCCTAAGAACTCCAGGCGCTCATTGTGCTCCATCTGTGCCTCGTTGCCGAAGGAGGAATGGGTCAGGGCTTGGGAAACCAGTTTGCGATCCATGTTGTGCAAGCCGAGCTGTTCGATTAGGTTGTCCAGTCTGCGCAGATTGGTCTGCATTGATTGCACCTCAGTCTTGGTAGGATGGCAAAGAGAGAAAGGGCACGCGTTCGTGCCCTATTTGCTGTGTTTCTGAATGTATCCCACTGCATCGCCGACCGTCTTGATGTTCTCGGCAGCGGTTTCCTCGATCTCCAGATCAAACGTCTCCTCCAGACCCATGATCAACTCCACCAAATCCAGGGAATCGGCCCGCAAGTCCTCTTTGAATGCAGTCTCCATGGTGATCCGCGCTTCATCCACTCGCAGATGATCGGCGATCAGCTTGCGGACCTTGATGAAAATCTTATCAGACATGTGCTTCTCCTCCTCAGCAGCTCGATAGAGCTGCGATCTAAATTAAGCGATTCTTGCTTGTCAAGAATCGGCTTGTACCCTTAGCAACTCTTCGAGTTGCGATCTCAATAAAGCGATTCTTGCTCGTCAAGAATCGGCTTGTACCCTTAGCAACTCTTCGAGTTGCGATCTCAATAAAGCGATTCTTGCTCGTCAAGAATCGGCTTGTACCCCTTAGCAACTATTCGAGTTGCTTAGATGACTGGCACCAAGACAAAGCCGAGCGTTCCTGGCCCGGTGTTCACCCCGATAACTGCCCCGACGGTGGTGATCACCTGCTCCTGAACTTGATAAGTGGACGCCACCAACTCAGCCATTCTCTCGGCCAGTTCCGGCCGTTCAGCATGCACGATGCCGAGATAGACCGGGCGATCGACGCTGACGAACTCCTGCATGGCCTGAAGCATCCGACTCATCACCTTGTCTACCTTGCCTCTCACCTTATCATAAGCGGCCACAACGCCATCTTCAACGTGCAAAATCGGTTTCAGACTGAGCAATCCGCCAAGTAGCGCCGATGCCTTGCCGATGCGCCCGTTGCGATGCAGCCACTCCAGGGATTCAACTGTGAGCAGAATGTGCTGCTCCCGAGCAGACTGCTCGCAAATCGCCACCACTTCCTCCAGGGACTTGCCGGCGGCGATCGCGCGGGCGGCTAGCAAGACCGTCCAACCAAGGCCGATGGACGCAGCGCGCGTGTCAACCAATGCAATGTCCATCTCCGGAAACATGTCGCGGGCCATCTGCGCCGACTGATAGGTGCCACTCAAGTCTGAAGAGAGATGCACCGAGACGATCTGATCATACTTGCCGCGCATCCGTTCATAGACGGCAGCGAAGTCGCCGGGCGCCGGCTGGGAAGTGCGGGGATGATGGGGAGAAGTCTGCAGCATCTGGAAGAACTGCTCTGGGGTAAGTGTAACGCCGTCCAGATAATTCTCATCACCAAAGATCACGGAAAGCGGAACTACCTCTATGTTGTACTGTTCCACTAACTCCAGGGGCAAATCGCAGGTACTGTCAGTAACCAGACCAATGCGTGCCATCAAAGCACCTCCTCAATTCTCGAATCTGCCAAGGCGGAGCTAATCCGCCCGACGAAGTCCTGCTGCACAAACCGAGCCGCTTGCAGAATGCCGTTCTCAATCGCCAAGCGCTTGGAGCTGCCGTGGCATTTGACCATAGCCCGTTTCACGCCGAGCAGGGGAGCTCCGCCATATTCGGAGTAATCCAGCTTACGTTTGAAACGGCGCAGGCTCGGTTTGAGCAGTCCTGCTCCCAGTTTGCTCTGCAAATTGCTGGTGAACTCCTCCTTTAGCATGTCAAACATGCTAGCGGCCATGCCTTCCATGAACTTCAGCACCACATTGCCGACAAAACCGTCGGTCACCACCACGTCGGCTGAGCCGCTGAGCAAGTCGCGTGCCTCGACGCTGCCGACGAAACGCAGCGGCAGCTTCTCCAGCAGCGGATAAGTGTCCTTGATCAATTGGTTCCCCTTCCCAGGTTCGACGCCCACGTTGAGCAGTCCCACCCGTGGGTTCGTGCGACCGAGCACCTGCTCGGCATAGATGGAACCCATGATCGCATACTGCAACAAGTGTTCCGGTTTTGAGTCCATGTTGGCGCCAATATCCAACAAGACTACTCCCTGCCCGTTGACGGTGGGCAGAATGGGAGCCAGCGCTGGCCGTTCCACGCCGGTCTGTCGGCCCAACACCAGCAGGCCGGCGGCCATGAAGGCTCCGGTGCTGCCGGCGGTGACCAATGCGTCTGCTTGTTCATCCTTAAGCAGGCGCGTTGCCACCACGATGGAGGCGTCCTTCTTGCGGCGCACCGCCATGGCCGGGGCTTCTTCATTCCCGATGATCTGCGTGGCCGGCACGATGGACAGCCGCTCACGCACCTCAGCCGGCAACGAGCCACAGGCAGCCTGCAGCTGCTCGGGTTGTCCCACCAGTAGCATATGTATGTCCTTGGCGCCCGACACAGCACTGATGGCGCCAGCGACTATTTCGTCAGGGGCATGGTCTCCTCCCATGGCATCCAGGGCTATTCTGATCATTTCTCACCCTCCCCACTGATTTGGCTACCGCTCCACCGATAGCGGCACAGATAAGGCGACCAAATCCAGTATATCTTGATCGGAAAAGTGCTACAAGTCATTTGCTCAAATCTGTGCACAAGAATGCCCACGCAGCTGCATGGAAAAAGCACAGCCTGTTCGGCTGTGCTCAGATGTCTTCTGCCTACTCGACCGCTACTACTGCACGGTTCTTGTAATACCCGCAATGCGGGCAGGCGCGATGTGGCAGCTTGACCTCATGACACTGAGGGCACTCCACCATACCAGGAACAGTCAACTTCCAATTGGCACGGCGCTTGTCACGGCGGGCCTTGGACATTCTTCTCTTAGGTACTGCCATCGTCAACACACCTCCTTTAGCAAAGCGAGGAATCAAGAGCGATCTGCATCGCTTGACTTTCTCATTGCCTAGTCTAAGCCATCATTCGGAATCCGACTTTAGCAGCGTCTTCAGCACTGCAAAGCGCGGATCGATCTCCTTGCTGGTGCAGTTGCAGTCGCCTTCATTCAGATTCTGACCACAAGTTGGGCAGAGACCGCGGCAATCTGGTCGGCAGAGCGGCTGCAGCGGCACTTGTTCCAATACCGCGAGCATTGCGTATTCCGATAGATCGAGCAGGTCTTGCTCACTATCCAGATAACTGGAACCCCACTGTTCTTCCGGGTCCTGTTCACGGCTGAGCGGAATCTTATCCTGGAGAGCGACGCTTACCGGAAAGTCGAACTCCGCCGTACAGCGGCTGCAGCCAAGCCGCAACACTGTACTCACCGTTCCCGAGAGCTGCAACACATCATGGTGGCGCTCCAGGCAGATATCGATGTCAACGCCCTGCGGAAACAGAAGAGCCTGTCCTTGAAACTGGGTAGCAGGCCACTTTTCAATGACTTCCACTTGCCGGCGATTGTCGTCAGCGGTGCGGAAGTCATGCAGAGAGATCTTCACCAAAATCACCTCATCATTATACAGTGGGGTAAAAACCTTGTCAAATACAGCCTATCCTTGCACTAAGGACATGGTGTCTTTGGCAATTACCAATTCCTCGTTGGTGGGAATGAGCAGTACCCGCACCTTGGCATCGTCGGTGGAGACGTCCACTTCCTTGCCGCGCACGTTGTTCTTAGTCGGATCGATCTGCACACCCAGGAACTCTAGCCCACGGCAAATCTGCTCGCGCATGCTCGGTGAGTTCTCGCCGAGACCAGCGGTAAAGACGATAGCGTCAACACCGCCCATGGCAGCCGCGTAGGCGCCGATGTACTTGCGTACGCGGTACGCGAACATCTCCATGGCCAAGTCAGCGCGCTTGTTGCCTTCGGCAGACGCATCTTCGATGGCGCGGAAGTCACTACTCACGCCGGAGATGCCGAGCACGCCAGACTTCTTGTTCAGCAAGTTGTTCACGACCTGCTCAGCAGACATGCCTTCCTTGTTGGCCAAGAAGTTGACCACTGCCGGATCGATGTCGCCGCTGCGGGTGCCCATGATCAGGCCCTCCAGCGGTGTAAAGCCCATACTGGTGTCCACCGAACGACCACCGTCGACAGCAGTGATGCTAGCGCCGTTACCCAAATGGCAGGTGATCACCTTCAACTGCTCCGCAGGGCGCTTGAGCATGGCTGCGGCCCGCTGAGAGACAAAAAGGTGAGAAGTGCCGTGGAAGCCGTAACGGCGGATGGCATACTTCTGGTAGAGCTCATAGGGCAGTGCGTAAAGGTAAGCATAATCAGGCATGCTCTGATGGAACGCTGTGTCGAAGACGCCGACATGCGTCACGTTAGGCATCAGGCGCTTCGCCACTTCAATACCAACGATATTCGGCGGGTTATGCAGCGGAGCCAAATCGATACAATCGCGCAGGGCAGCCATCACGTCGTCGTCAATCACCACGGAACGAGCGAACTTCTCGCCCGCATGCACGACGCGATGTCCAACCGCCTCGATCTCGGACATGCTCTGGAGTACCCCATAGTCTGTGTTGGTGAGGGCATCAAAGACGAGCTTGACGGCAACCTCATGGTTCTCCATGGCTGCCTCGATGGTGATGTTCTCCTCATTTCCGCGGCGGTACTTGAGGAAGGAACCCTCCAAGCCGATCTTTTCCGCAATACCCTTGGCCAGCACCGTCTCCGTGGTCATGTCAAAGACCTGATACTTGAGAGACGAGCTACCACAGTTGATCACCAAAACCTTCACAAGATGACCTCCTTCTAAGCTTGGCAAATACCACTCTATTATATATCCTCCCGAAGATTATGGACAACGAAATGCGCCGAATCTGTCGGACAAGACGGTGGATTTGTCGACGCTATTGAGGGTGCCTTACCTTTTTCCTTCAGAAAGAGCTTTTCCTGTAGGGCCGGAAGGTAATCGCGGGGCGACTCCTCCAGATCATGGCATCGAAGAAGCCGACTGAGAGGCGCAGTCGACCGTGCCGCCCGAGTGCCTCCTCTATCGCTGCAGGTGCATTTGGATCCTAGCGTAGTCCGCCTCCAACATGCTCATCAGAATGACGTTGTGGTAGCGATCGCGGATGAACACACCGTCACGCTTCACGCCTTCCTGCACAAAACCAAGTTTCTCATAGACGTGCCTGGCCCGCGGGTTATAGTCGTACACCTCCAGCTCAATGCGATGTAGATGCAGACTACCGAAAGCAAACTCCAGCACCAGCCGGGTGGCCTCCGAACCAATTCCCTGATTGAACCAGTCTGACCGAAATAGACAGATGCGAAATCCTGCCTGTCGACTGTCGTGATCGATCTCGTTGATCACGACTTCACCCAACAATTGGTGATCGCGACTGAAGATCAGGAAGTCGAAGCGAGACTCGTCATCGACGATCCGATCAATATACCTGTCCGTAGCTTCCTTGGTGAACGAGGTCGTCGTTCCGGTGAGATATGAGGCCTCATCATCCGCTTGCTCGAAGCCGACTGTATAGTAGAGTTCTTTGTCCGCTGGCTGGATCAGACGCAAATAGATCTTCTCTCCGCAGAGCCTGATGTTCCTGTCCATCATTTATCTCCTCTCTTTCTACGCTTGTCTCACAACTAGTGCGCTGTCAGTCGCAAGTCTATCATGTAGCGTCAAGTCGTCCAATTGCCTTCGGGCATCACCAGGGCCTGCGTTGTATGGTTTGGGACTTGACGCCGTACTAGCATAGCTTTGACTCCCGGTGATGGCAAGGCAGACCTCCTGTATGAACCGAATTATCTTGAACAGTGGCGGGAGTAGTGCTCGCGTGATCCAAGGGTTTGCAGCAAGCCCTGGAAATTGACCCTCCGTTTTGACATACTGTGATCAATGCTAGACCAAGAAGGAGGTGCTGTCGTTGAATGTGCTGGGCCTGGTGGTAGAATACAACCCTTTTCATCTGGGCCACCTGCATCATCTGACGGAGGCGAAGAGACTGGCTGCTCCGGAAGCGACCGTGGCCGTGATGTCCGGCTGCTTCACCCAACGTGGGGAACCAGCGGTCACGGACAAGTGGGCGCGGGCGGAGATGGCGCTGCGGCACGGCGTCGATCTGGTGCTGGAACTGCCCTTTGCCTGGGCCGTGCGCAGCGCCCCCTACTTCGCCAGCGGCGCCACGCGGTTGCTGGCCGCTATCGGCGCGACCGACATCTGCTTCGGCAGCGAAAGCGGCAGCCTGGCGCCACTCCAGCAAGCGGCGGAGGTGCTGCTGGCAGAACCGGATGAATTCAAGCAAGTGCTGCAGACTGAGCTGTCCAAGGGCCGCTCGTTTGCAGCCGCCCAGGATCAGGCGCTGCGTGCCGTCGCCAGTGAGCTGCCGCCAGGAGTATTTGCTTCTCCCAACAATACGCTTGGGATTCACTACTTGCTGGCAATCCGCCAATATGAGTTGCCACTGAAAGCACATACGATCACGCGCACCAGCGCCTATGACAGTGCTGACGCCGCGGTGAACATGCCGTCCGCCAAGGCGATCCGCGCGCAACTGGCGAGAGGAGAGTCAGCCACCGGTTTGCCGTCGGACGCAGCAGATCTGCTACAGCAAGCAATAGCGGTCGGGCGCGCGCCCATCTCCTGGGACCAATTCGCATTGCCTCTACTATATAGCCTGCGCCAGCTGTCTTCTGAAGAGCTATCCTCCTTCCCGGAAGCTGGCGAAGGCCTGGGGCTGCGCCTCTGGCAGGCGGCCCGTCAGACGAACAATCTGGCCGAGCTGATTGCACTGGTCAAGACGCGGCGCTTCACCCTCACCCGCCTGCAACGACTGCTCTGTTATGTGCTGCTCAACTGCCGGAAAAGAGACCTGGAGGAGATAACGGATGAGCTAGCGCCGCCCTATGCCCGGGTGCTGGCCATGAACACAGCCAACTCTACCATCAGACAGATGCTGAAGGATACGCCGCTGCCGGTCGTCTACGCGGCCGGCACGGCTGGTTTCGCCGAGCAACGGGCGAAGCGCTGCCTGGACCTGGATATCGCGGCCACCGACTGCTACAGCCTGGCCTTCCTCCAGAGCGGCCTCTCGGGTCTGGACTTCACCACCCCAGTGATCACCGTTACGGCTGGGACGATTTGAGGCTAGTGAGACAGACATAGTTCGGTCATCCTGGGCGCAGCGAAGGATCTGTTCTTGGGCGGTGTCTCTGGCCACTGGCGCCCCCAGAGTCGACAATTATCGTGTAGCCAGTAATTTGGAGGCGAGATAGATGATGAACGTGGTCTTCAGCGACAGTGAAAAGGGCTTGTTCAGGTACGCGCAGCGCTGCGGGCAGTCCGTTGGTGGAGCAAGCGCTATTGGCGTCATCGGACAGGGAGGCGAGAACCTAACGCAGGGGGAACATGACTCGCTGCTGGCCGAGGCACTCAGGCGGCAGGAGCAAAGACTGTGGGAGGGAAAGCCGCTCGGGGGAAAGCCGGGTGATGTCCTTGGACTGTCCTTCGCACTGGACATTGGCGACATCGCCTCGCCTGTCACCGCTGCCGCACGCCGTGACCTGCTCGCGCAGATGCTTGGCGCAAACCCTTGGGACGAACTGCCTGACGCGGAATCAAGCATTGATGCCTATTGGCAGAGCTCTGTCTCCGATCTGGACAAACTGCTGGCCAGGGCACGGACCGGTGAGCCCGTACGCATTTGGTACAGTGATGCACCCTATGCCACCTGCGGCTTCTATCACATCATCCATCAGTTGCAGGGCTACGAGTGCGACATCAGCACCGTCAAGTTGCCAGGCTACCTGCCGCTAGGCGCTCAGGAAGCAAGATCCGCAGTCTCTTGGGCAGAAGTCAGCCCAGGAGAACTCGCGGACTACTTGCTGTCTGCGGTCGCAATCCCAAAGTGCGTGCGCGTGGCAATCAGCGCGGAATGGGAAAGGCTGATGCAGCAAAACGCTCCGCTGCGGGTCGTCAACGGGAGACTGCAGAGCGCAGGAGTCGACTTCTACGACTTCTTCATTCGCAAACACGTTCCTGACGGCCACTTCAAAGTCGCGCAACTGATCGGCCATGTACTTAGCCAGTGCCAACTGGGCGTTAGCGACTGGCTGATCGCAGAGCGCATCAAGCAAATGATTTCGTCAGGCGAATTGGTTGTGGTAGAGAAGGACTCAGCCTTCTATGGCGCGATACTGAGCAGGCGCTCAGAGGATATGGGCGACTAGAGTCTCTGGAAGAATACCCAGATCGGCTTCTCGCTCAGTCCAATCTCGTCTTCTCTGGCTAATCGAGCTGAGGCAACATGCAGATTATACATCTCGACCATCACTTCAGTTGATAAGTCGCACTTACTGAGCCAAGATTGTACAACAAGTAGACGGAGCAGTGAAACGATGGGGTCTGACCCCTCGTTCCACTGCTCCAATTAGTACAAGCCGGTGTAGCCCAGGGCTTGGTCATAGTCAGCTATTGCCCTCAATATACATTAGGTGATGTGCCGCAAGGCGGCACGGCAAAGGGGGGCACCTGCATGTTATGGTCCATAGCCTTGTTGCTCTTATTCATCTGTCTATTCCTGTTCGTGCGCCGAAACCAGAAGATCGGTCGCTATCTCGGCACTTTCTTGCTCGCCGCCGCTGGTCTGTTCCTGACGGTGAGCATGGTCCGAGCCCCGGGCGAAGCGTTCGACTCGGCCTTACAGGGTCTGAAAGTCTGGTGGGATGTCGTCTTCCCGGCACTGTTGCCCTTCTTCATCGGATCGGAGATCCTGATGGGCCTCGGCGTGGTCAACTTCATGGGCGTGCTGCTGGAGCCGCTGATGCGCCCTCTGTTCAATGTGCCCGGAGTAGGCTCGTTCGTGATGGCCATGGGTCTGGCCTCAGGCTACCCCATCGGCGCCATCCTCACCCGCAAATTGCGCAAGAACAACCTCTGCAATCAGGTGGAGGCCGAGCGCCTAATCTCCTTCAGCAACACTGCCGACCCGCTGTTCATGATCGGTGCAGTGGCCATCGGCATGTTCGGAAACGCCAAGCTAGGGGTAATCATCGCCATCGCCCACTACATCGCCGCCCTGCTGGTCGGCCTCTGTATGCGCTTCTACCGTCGCCATGAGCCACAGAGCGAGCAACTGGCCAATGAGCGCGGCAACATCCTGGTGCGCGCCTGCAAAGAGCTCTACCGGGCAAAACAGCGCGACGGCCGTCCGCTGGGGCAGTTGCTCGGCGACGCCGTCAAGAACTCAATCAACTCGCTGCTCATGGTCGGCGGGTTCATCATTCTGTTTTCGGTAATCATGCGCATCGCCACCGTCACCGGTCTAGTGGCTCTCATCTCTCAGGGCGTAGTTGGCCTGCTCAGCCTGCTCGGATTGGCTCCCAGCCTCGGCAATGCCACCATCAGCGGCCTGTTCGAGATCACCATCGGCTGCAATGTGGCCAGTTCCACGGTCGCCCCGATCATGCAACGTATCGTCATGGCCGGAGCGATCATCGCCTGGAGCGGACTGTCAGTGCATGCGCAGGTAGCGGCGGTGGTCAATGACACCGACATTCGCATGCTGCCCTATATCATCGCACGCGCACTGCATGCCGTCTTCGCCGGCATCTGCACCTGGCTGCTCTGGCCATTCCTCGGTGAATCGGCCGCGAACACACTGGCACTCCCTGCCTTCCTGCAGACAACACCAGCAGCGTCGCTCGGCTTCTTCTGGCACCGCTTCGCCTTCATGGGCAATCGGGTGGGTTTAGTTCTAGTTGGCCTGCTTATCCTCTCGACCGCCTATCATAGCCTCCGCCGCCTCAACCTGATCGCCTGGCGCCACCGCTGAGATGCGCTCGCGCATCCGTTCCTCGACGAAGGGAGGCACCAAGTCCCGAATACAGCCGCCTAGCCGCAGCACTTCCTTCACCATACTGGAACTTAGATAGGAATAGCGGCTGCTGGTCATCATGAACAGCGTCTCGATGCGCGGATTCTGCTTGCGGTTCATCAGCGCCATCTGGAACTCATATTCAAAGTCGGAGATGGCGCGCAGCCCTTTGATGATCACTGTCGCCTGCTGTTCCTGTACATAACTGACCAGCAGACCACTGAACCGGCCAACCTTCACATTCGGCAGATGCTTGACGCAGTCATGGATCATCTGTTCCCGCTCTTCCAAAGAGAAGAGCGGGTCTTTGTTTGGGTTACGCACCACAGCCACGATCACTTCATCAAAAACTGCTGCTGCACGGTTGATCACGTCAATGTGCCCGTTGGTCACCGGATCAAAGCTGCCAGGATAGACTGCTCTGGACATTTGTGTGAAACCCCCTCACTATAACCGCTTAAGAATAGTAATCGCTGTGTCACCATATGTCTTCTGCTGCAAGATGTGCCAAAGTTCGTCTGGCGGCAGCGCATAATCCCGCAGATGCTCCAGACAGACCACCCCGCGCTCCGTGAGCAGACCTTCCTCCGCGATTCGCGCCAGCGCAGACAGATAGAGTCCAGACTGATACGGAGGATCGATGAAGATCACATCAAAGGGCTCACCTCGCAGCCGCTCCAAGGCGACCGCATAGTCTGCCTGCAGGCAGACGGCGGTCGTAAAGCCGACGGTGCGTAAGTTAGCCTGCAACTCGGCGAAAACCCGCCTGTCCTTCTCCACAAACACCACGCTCGCTGCGCCGCGACTCCAGGCTTCGATGCCCATGGCACCGCTGCCCGCGAACAAGTCCAGAAAATGCCCTTCCGGAATGAGCGGCGCCAATATATTGAACACGGCTCCCTTGACTTTGTCGCCAGTTGGCCGCACCGGTAGGCCGTCTTTCATCTGCAACTTGCGTCCTTTGGCTCTGCCCGCAATTACTCGCATTCACTTCACCCACCCCATTGTATTATGCCATGCCGGGACAACCCAAGGAAGTTTTGACAAAATGCAAGAATTTGCGCCAAAGCGTGTATATTACGTCTGCACCCGGTTCAGAATAGGAGTGGAAGCAACAACATTTCCCCATAAGCTCTTCCTCCGGTTTCTCCTCTCCCAGACTGGTGGCGACAGCCACCAGCCTTTTTTATGCCCATAGAAAAGAGCGGATCCAAAGATCCGCTCCTTCGTCCTCTGTTAACAGTTACCGGGTGGTGCCACCGCGGCTGGCCAATGACTGCTCGGCCATGGCGATCATTTTGCGGACCATGTGTCCACCGATAGCACCGGTGTCACGAGTGGTCATTGTTCCCCAATAACCATCGGCAGGGGTATTGATGCCCAACTCGCTGGCCACTTCGTACTTGAACTGGTCAAGAGCCTTTTTCGCGTTCGGGACGACAGGCGTGTTGCTGGAAGAACTTCCTAGTGCCATGTTTGTCTCCTCCTTGCTTTGGATTGCTGCAAATAGATGATCTACTTGCATGCATATTATCTGTCGCTGCGAGGAGTATATACTAGCACTTAATTCCTAACCTGCCATCTGCCACAATAATTGGATCGCAACTCAGTGTTCGACTGCAAACAAGCGCCGAGTTATCTCCTGAGCCGTCTTGGTCTTGGCCAGCCCGCCGAGTGCCGTTTCACGCAACTCACGCGGCATGGAGTGACCGATTTCCCCCATCGCCTCAATCACTTCGTCGAGCGGAATTACGCTGTCAATGCCGGATAACGCCAGTTCCGCCGCGCCCAAAGCAGAGAGCGCATGCAACGCATTTCGTTTGACGCACGGGACTTCCACCAGACCGGCCACGGGGTCGCAAACCAAGCCCAGTCCGTTTTTCAGCGCCAAAGCGCCGGCGGCCAACGCCTGCCTGGGAGTTCCGTCGGCCAACTCCACCACACCGACGGCGGCCATCGCCGCAGCTGAACCGCACTCCGCCTGGCATCCGCCTTCGGCCCCGCTGAGTGACGCAACCTGACCGATCACCTGACCTACGCCAGCCGCTGCAAATAGGGACATGATCAGTTCATGGTCAGAAGACTGCAGGTCTTCCGCCGCCGCGAGCAGCACGCCCGGCAAAATGCCACTGGAACCGGCCGTGGGTGCGGCCACGATCTTGCCCATGGATGCGTTGACTTCACTCACCGCAAGCGCATAAGCCATCGCCTTCTTCACCAGACCCTGCAGCAAACGGCCTTCGCTGCAGGAAAGAGAGCGGGCTGCTCCGCCCGAGAGTCCGCTGAAGGATCGGATCTCTTCCTTGATCCCGCGTTCAACCGCCGAGCGCATCACCTGTACAGTGCTCTCCATCTGCTCGTAGAGGGCTGATTCGGGTACCTGCAAGGCCCCTGCCTCGATCTGCAGCACCGCCTCGCCCAACGTAATCTGCTCTTCCTCAGCCAACTGCAGCAATTGCTGCAAAGAGTGTAAGCTCATGTTTGCCTCCTAGTACGGAGTTAAGTCCCAAACTAGATGATGCAGGATGCGCTAGATGCGTTCCAGCCAGATCACCCTGCTGATCCCGGGAATGCGCTGCAAGGACTGCAACACTTCCTGCGGCAAGATGGCATCGACCTCGATGCTCATCACCACCGCCTGACCCTTGCCAGCCCGGGAGACGGCCATGTTGCCGATGTTGACGCCAGTCTTCACCAGCAGAGTGGAGATACCGGTGATCACGCCCGGAGTGTCCCAGGAGTTGACCACCAAAGTGTGCTCCTCACCCTTCAGGCTGACCGAGAAACCGTTCAACTCCAGTACCTCAACCTTACCGCCACCGACCGATGCTCCGACCAACTCCACAGTCCGGGATGCGCCGGCGAGGTGAATGCCGACCGTGTTCGGATGCACCAGGTCGCTGACGTTTTCGGCTTGCACAAAGGAGTATTGCAAGCCTGCTTTGGCGGCCTCCACCTTGGCCAACCGCAGACGCTCATCGTCCGGGCTGAACCCAAGTACCCCTCCAATCAACGCCAGATCGCTGCCATGTCCGCGATAGGTTGCGGCCAGCGAGCCGTAGAGGGTGAACACCGCCTTGACCGGTGCTTCCGCCAGCAACTGCCGCGCCAGGCGGCCGAGACGAGCAGTACCGGCAGTATGGGAACTGCTTGGCCCAATCATCACGGGGCCGATCACATCGAATACTTGTAGCCTGCGTCTTGTGCTCATGGCTATTCCACCGAGACGATATAATGATAAACCGGTTGACCGCCCGTGCGCCGCTCAATCTCCAAATCCGGATAGCGCCCGGTGAGCAGGTCGGCCAAAGCAACAGCCTCAGTTTCAGGCACATCTTGCCCCGAGAAAAGGCTGATCAAGCCGTCTTCCTCGCCAATCATCTGCGCAACCAAATGGGCGACGACATCGGATAGACCAGGGCCGAAGGAAACGATCTCATTCTCCAAAATGCCAATAAAGTGTCCCTGCTTGACGTCGCCAGCCGGACAGGTGTGGTCACGCACCGCGATGGTCACCTGACCACTCTTCACCTGCTTCAGATTGCGCTCCATGACATTGGCCATGGCGTCCACATCGTCCGCCTCCGGGTTGTAGGACATCAACGCGGCTAGGCCTTGCGGCAAAGTGCGCGAGGGAATCACGTGCACGCGTCCGACGATCAGGTCCTGCACCTGTTCCGCGGCCATGATGATATTCTTGTTGTTCGGCAGAATCAACACGTGCTCAGCCCGCACCGACTCAACCGCTCTGGCCAAGTCTTCCGTGCTCGGGTTCATCGTCTGACCGCCGGCGACAATGGCATCGACGCCCATGCTACGGTAGATTTCCTGCAGACCCTCGCCAGCCACGACGGCCACCACGCCCACGTGCTTGGGCGGAGGCAGCTCTGCTGGCTGCTCGGTGTAGTAGAGAGCGCTATGCTGCTCCTGCATATTCTCCACCTTGATGCCGGTCAACTGACCGTACTTCAAACCGATTTGCAGAGCCGTGCCTGGGTCATTGGTATGCACATGCACTTTAAGCAGGGTATCGTCGCCCACAACCAACAAGGAATCGCCCATCTTATCCAGCTCAAAGTGCAGATCATCCTCACCAACGGTGGGCTGCTTGATCATGAACTCTGTGCAATAGGCAAACTGAATCTCCTCAAAGGGCGCCGCGTCGGGCTGGATGATTGGCGTCGGCGCTAGCGGCACCACTGGCTGCACAACATGGACGATCTCGCGTCCTTCGGCAGCAGCCAGGAACCCATGGAAGATGTGCACCAAGCCCTGCCCGCCAGCATCGACTACGCCCTGCTGCTTCAACACGGCCAACAACTCCGGAGTTCTGGCCAGCGTCTTCTCGGCCTGGCTGACCAAAGTCTTCAGCATTGCGACCGGATCGTTGGTGCGGCGAGAGACGCTCTCCGCCGCTTTCACCGCTTCGCGCATCACGGTGAGGATTGTGCCCTCAACCGGCTTGCGCACTGCCTTGTAGACGGTGTCCACGCCAGCCTGTAAAGCATTCTGAAACTCCACCACGGAAACGGATGGACCTTTGTCACCCAGGTATTTGCCGAAGCCGCGAAACAACTGGGACATAATCACGCCAGAGTTCCCGCGCGCGCCCATCAGCGACCCGGTAGCGCAGGCAGAGGCAAGCTGGCCAACTGTCGGATCCTTCAGTTGGCTAATTGCCCGTACAACTGCTTGCAGGGTCAAGTTCATGTTGGTTCCAGTGTCGCCATCCGGCACCGGGAAGACGTTGAGAGCGTCCACGGCTGCCCGATTGCTCTCCAAATTGGCTGCACCCTGAAGCAGCATCCGCTGCAGCAGTTCTGCCGAAATTCTCTGCATTGTCTTGGTGCCTCCCTACTTGGCCTGGTTAACGCGCACTCCCTGCACGTTGACGTTCACTTGATCAACCTGCAGGCCAATCAGGTTTTCCACCGTGTATTTCACAGTATCCATCACGTTTTGCGCAACCTCGGAGATTTTGGTGCCATAACCGACGATGATGTACAGACTAATCTCCACACCACCTGCACCGACTGTAACCTCCACCCCGCGGGAGAGATTCTCCCGTCCGAGCATCTCCACAAAGTTGTCCTTCAGTTTGCTGCGAGAGCACATGCCAACCAAGCCGTAGCAGTCCATGGCTGCAATACCGGCGATGGTGGCAATGACGTCATCCGAAATGGCGATTTGACCAAATTCATTGGTGATCACTTGGGCCATGTTGTTACCTCCTCACACCAAGCTCTGGTTTGTCGTCTGACCGCGAAAAGACTGACGATTGATCAGCGAACAAGCTTCCGTCAAACCGAGCACTAACATTATAGCACAGGCGCAAATATACACCTAAGCTCTTCATATTCGCTAACATCCGGGCGGATTCCTCTTCATCCGGAACCTTGTCAACCTGTTACTGCCATGATACAATGGCGAGGTATGAAGCGAAGGAGGTGCACCATGAGCACTAAGTGTGAGATTTGCGGCAAGTCCCGCTCGGTCGGCAACCAGATCAGTAAGTCTGATGTTCGGTCGAAGAGGGTCTGGGCTCCGAACATTCAACGCATCCGCATCGTAGTCAAAGGCCAGACTATGCGGAAGAACGTGTGCACGACCTGCATCCGCTCGGGTCGCGTCACCCGCGCTATGTAAGTCAATAAAAGCCAAAAGCACTGGAAATCCAGTGCTTTTTTGCGTACCTGTGGTGTTGTTCTACTTTGGACGCCGTATAAACAGGCGAATGAACCCGCGCAGAAAACGTGGAACCCTAACCACATAGAACTTCACCTCATCAACGCCCCCTCTCCAAGTTTCGATTGAGAATTGGGCTAACCAAAGACAAGCACCAAACCGATCGCAACCAGGACAGCGGCGACCAAACCCCAGAGCAACCAGACCGGCAGCAGTCGCCAGAGGATGATCATTCCGCCTGCCGCCAGCAGCGCTCCCACGAGCCGCACGGCATCGCTCCGCTGGCGTCCGCGTCTTCTCCATGGAGATTGACGCATCCTGCCACCTCCCCCAACTAATCTATACGGCAGTATATTCTGTCCACATGACTAAATGTGTGAAAAGCAGGTGTATTGGTTGTCAGTCAGACAGCCAATACACCTGCTTTGTTCATGAAGCGTTTCGTTGTTTCGGGACGGATGAGAGCCCGATCTTCTTGGAATTGTGGCACCACAGCATGTGAGAGCGCTTAGAAAGTCGCTTTTCTTCTTACCGTAGACCCCGCAGCATGCTGCGGCCCCAGGCGGCTCAGGGTTTCAGACCGATTTCATCCGCCTGACGAAATCAGTCGGATCCAGCGCATTGAAGAAGGCGGATCCGGTGACCAGCACCGAGGCTCCGGCTGTCTTCAGCGCGTCGACATTGCCCAAGCCGACCCCGCCGTCCACCCAGATTGGCAGATCTCGTCCCAACTGCTGCAGATGCCGGCGCAACCCGGCGATCTTGGGCAGCATCTCAGCGATGAACGGCTGTCCGCCAAAGCCAGGATTCACGGTCATCACCAACAGGTAATCGATCACTGGCAATAGCGGCGAAATCGACTCCCAGCCGGTTGCAGGATTCAGGGCAACGCCAGCCTGGATGTCGGCCGCTTGGATGCGCTGCATCAGGCGGTGCAGATGATAGCTGCTCTCGGCATGCACGCTGATGGCACGCGGCTTAGCCTGCAAGAAAGCGTCAAGCAACAGTTCCGGCTGCTCGACCATCAGGTGTACTTCCGCCGGCAGCTTGCTGGCCTGCACCACCGCCTGGACGATCGCCGGGCCGAGGCTGATATTCGGCACAAAATGCCCGTCCATCACATCGATGTGTAACCAATCGGCATTTGCTTCTTCCACCACGGTCACTGACTGGCCGAGCTTCAGCCAATCGGCTGACAAAAGGGAAGGTGCTATTTCCAGCATGTTCACTAATACCGCCTTTCTGCTTCGCGCAGCTCCTGGTAGAGCAGCTGGTAACTGTGATATCTCGATGGTGCCACCTGCTGCTCGGCCAGCGCGGCCTTGACGGCGCAGCCAGGTTCAGCCAGATGCACGCAGCTGTTGCCGAAACGGCAATGCTCCCGCATCTGCATTTCCGGAAAGCAGGCGTCCAACTGGTCCGCCGTCAGATCCTCCGGCAACTCCAGCCGATTGAAGCCGGGCGTATCAACCACGAAGCCGCGCCAAGGCTCAGGCAGCGGCAACAGCTCCACGTGCCGCGTGGTGTGCCGCCCGGTGCCGCTTTTTTGGCTTACTTCGCCCGTGGCGATGCGTTTGCCGTCGGTGACCAGATTGATCAGACTGGACTTGCCCACGCCCGATTGCCCGGCCATCACGGTGACGTGTCCGTCCAGCAGATCGCGCACTTGATCGATGCCCACCTGTTGCTTGGCGCTGAAGACAAGTGACGGGTAGCCGAGCGGTCCATAGATCACCCGCAAGGCCTCCGCTTCTTCCGTCGAACCGAGGTCTGACTTGTTGAAACCGACAATGGCCTCGAGGCCGAGGAACTCTGCCGTGACCAGCAGCCTGTCCACCAGCCCCAGATTGGGGCTCGGATCCTTCAGCGTGGCCACGATCAGCACCTGATCCACGTTGCTCACCGCCGGTCGCTGCAGCACTGTGCTGCGAGGCAACACCTCCTGCACCACCCCGCTGCCGTCCGGCAAGAGGCTGCAGCGCACACGGTCGCCGACCATCGGCGTGATCTCGTCGAGTTTGAACTTGCCCCGGGCCCGGCAGCAGACGAGGCCCGTTTCCGTCTCCACGTAGTAGTATCCTGCCAGTATCTTGGTGATAACCCCGTCGATTATGGATGCACCTCTTCCTTGACTACCTTGCCGTTATCCTTGACTGTGATCACCAGCCTCCCGACGCCGCTGACGCTGCGCCTGATCGTCTCGCCGCGCTGCAGCCGCTGCGACACTTCCAGCACCGACCCGTTGATGTCCTCGCGGTAGATCTCGATCTGGTGATTGGGAATCGGGTCGCTCTGCGGGACTGTGTATTCCACAATCACGGTGATCTCCCGCGACCCATAGGTCAGGTTGACGCGCTGTCCAGTGACCACCGGATCACCGGCTGCCGGGCTCTGCGCCACCACGATACCATCCTGCGTTTGACCACTGACTTCACCCAGGGTCAGGCTCTGTTCGGTGAGGCGGTTCTGGGCGGCCGCCGGAGACAAACCCCTGAGGTCGATCATCGGGAAGGTGGCAGGTTCAGGCCCCTGGCTCAGCGTCAGGATGATCGGCGTTGACCGCTTCAACCGGGTATTGCCCACCGGGTTCTGTCCAATGACAGTGTCCTTCGGCTGGTCCGAAAAACTGTAGTTGATCGGCTCTGCGATCAGGAAACCAAAGTTGCCGAGCTCTATCTCCGCCTCGCGCAGTGAGAGACCCGTCACGTCCGGCACATCCGCGTATTCCGGTCCCTTGCTGATGGTCAGAGCGATCTGCCGGCCGGCCTTTACCGTCCGCTCCGCCACCGGGTCCTGACTGATCACTGTCGTCGGATCTAGGTCACTGAACACCTCGCTGACGACGGTATAGGTCAGCTTACTGGCTGCCAGGATACGCTCAGCCTCACTGAGCGGCTTGCCGACCACGCTCGGTACGGGCACTTCCGGGCGCGGCCAGAACATCCAGACGGAGAACAGCAACCCAACGACAGCCAGCACCACGCCTCCCACTCCGGCGTAATACCACCATGGTAGTTTTCGTTTAGGCTGCCCGCCAGGCGGCTGTTCTTCCGCCATGCGAGGTACATAGGTTTTGTCCAAATAGTCCTTGTCCGGCCTGGCCAGGGAATCCGGCTTCCCGACGGCACCAACCAACTCCTGCAAATCGTTCTTCTTGCCGGTTTCGCGCAGCACGACCTGCAGGTCGCGCAGCAGTTCGTCGGCTGTCTGGTAGCGAGAGGCCTGGTCCTTGCTCATCGCTTTCAGGATGATACGTTCCACTTCCGCCGGAACCTGCGGGTTGGTCTCACGCGGGGAAGGCACCGGCTCCTGCAGGTGCTTCAGTGCGATCGAGAACATGCTCTCTCCGGAGAACGGCACCTGACCGGTAACCAGCTCATAGAGCACTACCCCTAGGGAGTAGATGTCCGATTTTTCGCCCACAAACCCGCCCCTGGCCTGCTCTGGAGAAATGTAATGCACAGAACCGACCATGGCCCCAGTGTTGGTGAGAGTTGACGAAGTAACGGCCCGCGCAATGCCGAAGTCCGTGACTTTGACATGCCCGTCCGCGGTGATCATGATGTTGTGCGGCTTGATGTCCCGATGAATCACCCCATGCTTGTGCGCCGAACGCAGCGCCTCAGCAATCTGCCGCACAATCTGCAGCGCCGTCGGGGAAGGCAGAGGCCCGTGCTCATTGATCAGTTGCTTCAGAGTCTTGCCCTCCAAGAACTCCATGACAATGAAGTGGGTGTCTCCTTCCTGCCCCACGTCATAGACACCGACGATGTTCGGGTTCTGCAGGCCGGCCGCCGCCTGGGCTTCTCGCCGGAATTTCCTTACAAACTCCTCGTCAGTCACGTAATGGGGGCTAAGCACCTTCACCGCCACTGTCCGGTTGAGCAGTAGATCCTTGGCCCGATAGACGAATGCCATCCCGCCTCCGCCTACTCGTTCCAGGATCTCATAGCGGTTGCTCAAGATAGTCCCGATCATGGCCGTTCCCACCTCCACCCGGCCAATGCGGCCGTGATGTTGTCCTGTCCGCCGCGTTCATAGGCCAAGAGCACCATCTGCTCCGCTGCCTGCTGCAGGTCCAGGCTCTCCGCGATGATGGCCGCGAGCTCACTCTGATTCAGCACTGTAGACAGACCATCAGAGCAGACCAGCACGATGTCGCCAAGCTGCAGGTCGAAGGTCAAGAGGTCGACATCCACCGCAGCGGAGGTACCCAACGCGCGGATGAGTACATTGCGTTGCGGGTGTTGCTGGGCTTCTTGCTCGGATAACCCGCCGCTCTTCAATAACTCGCCCACCAGGCTGTGATCGTCAGTCACCTGCTGACAACTGTCGCCGCGGACCAGATAAAGGCGACTGTCTCCCACGTGGGCCACCAGCAACTGCGAACGCCAAAGCAAAGCCACAGTCAGCGTCGTCCCCATGCCGGCCAGGCGATAGTCTGCCTCCCCCTGCTCATAAACGTGCTGGTTGGCGCGGCGCACGGCCATTTCCAGCGCCAAGAGCGGTGAAGACTCCTGTTCAAGCACTATCTGGAACTGCTGGCTAAACCGCTCCACAGCCAGTTGGCTAGCCACTTCTCCCGCCCGATGGCCGCCCATGCCGTCGGCAACAGCCAGCAGAGCATATTCATCGCCCGCCAGTTCGCCTCTATCCACCCAGACGGCATCCTGATTGATCTGTCTTCTTCCCTGATCGCTCTTCATCCCAACTTCAAACACCAGCGCTCTACTCCTCTCCCTGGAGTCTCCTTCTGAGCTGACCGCATGCTGCCTCTATTTCCGGACCAAGCTCCCGCCTGATCGTCACGTTCACGCCGCGAGCAGTCAGTGCATCGGCAAATGCCTGCACCCGCCGCTCGTTGGGGGCGGACCAGGGCAACCCAGGCACCGAGTTATAGGGAATCAGGTTGACATTGCAGAGCAGACCCCGCAGTAACTCGGACAATTGCTCCGCATGCACCTGCTGATCGTTCTGCCCAGCCAAGAGTAGATACTCAAAGGTAACTCTACGGCCGGTGGCCGCCACATAGCGCCAGGCAGCCTGAACTAGCTCCTTCAATGGGTAACGCTGATTGATCGGCATCAACTGATCCCGCAGATAGTCCACTGGCGCATGCAGGGAAATGGAGAGGGTCAACTGCAGTTTCTCTTCCGCCAGCCGGTCAATCTGCGGCACCAGACCGCTGGTGGAGACCGTGATATTACGCATGCCAATGTTCCAACCCAAAGGATTGTTGGCCAGACGGATGCTGGCCAGCACCTCATCCAGATTGTCCAATGGCTCACCCATGCCCATGTAGACTAGATGACCGATGCGCTCGTTCACCGGCGCCAACTCACGGTTCGCCAGCCAAATCTGCTCGGCCATTTCGGCAGCCGTCAGGTGCCGACTGAAGCCGGACATGCCGGACGCACAGAAGGCGCAGCCCATCTTGCAGCCCACTTGGCTGGACAGGCAGAGCGTGGCCCCGTAATGATAACGCAAAATGACACACTCCACGATCGATGTGTCCGGGAAGGAGATGGCCAGCTTGATCGTGCCATCGCTGGCAGTCTGTCGCGTGATCACATCCCCCACGCCGATTACGGCCGTCTCCTCTAGCTTCTGGCGCAACGTCTTGGGAAAGTTGCTCATCTCTGCCCAGTCTCTGACGCCCCGGCCATAGATCCATTCCATCAGTTGCCGGGCACGGAACTCCGGCTCACCTAATTCCTGAAAAAAATCCGTGAGTCCTGGCCAGGCCAAGCCCAATAGATTGCGTTTCTCGCTCATGTTCAGTGACCTCCTGCCGCGAAATCGTTTGGTATGCCGTCAACTGGATGCCGTAATCGCTCTCTGCAAACGGCAGATGAAGAAACCATCCAGATCGTCCAGATGGGGGTACGTAGTCAACTGGCCCCGCGAGACTCGGCCGGGAAAGGCTGCTTGCAGTTCTTCCGGCCAATCGGCAGGCGCGAAGTCTCTGTGTTGCTGCAGGAAGCCGCAGACCACAGCCTCAGTCTCCTCCGGCTCGGTGGAGCAGACGCTGTAGACTAGGCTGCCGCCTGGCTTGACCACGCTGGCGGCGGCAGCCAATATCTCCATCTGCAGTGACTGCAGTTCCAGGATGTCTCTTGCCGTACGATTCCAGCGAATATCCGGTTTGCGCCGAATCACACCCATGCCGGAACAAGGGGCGTCAACCAACACCCGGTCGGCCAACTGCCAGTCGGCTGGACTGAGAGCCCGCGCATCGGCTTCCAGCGGCTTCACTGCCGAGACGTGCATCCGTGCCGCCGCCTGGGCAATTAGCTGCAGTCTGCCGGCATGGTTGTCCAACGCCAGGACTTGTCCCTTGTCCGCCATCAATTCGGCCAAGTGGATCGCTTTTCCTCCTGGGGCGGCGCAAAGATCATAGATCAACTCGCCTGGCTGCGGATCGACAACCAAGCCAACCAGAGTGGAGGCGGCACCCTGCACGGTGCAGTGGCCGGAACTCAGTGCCTGCAAGTTGGGTAGACTCGCGCCCGTCACCTGCACACTGGTCTGAACCAGGGGATGGGGCCTCGCCTCCACTCCCTGAACAGCCAAAGCCTGCAATAGCTCGGGCCGCGTGCTGCGCAGGCTGTTCACCCTTAGCTCCACAGCCGGTGCCTCGTTCTGCGCTCGACAAAATGCTTCGGCGCCCGGCTGACCCAGGCGCTGCAACCAGCGCTGCACCATCCACTCCGGAAAACTGTAGCGGATGGTCAAGTCGTGCACCGGATCGTCTGTCTTTGGCCAAGGAAGACGAGCCCGTTCGCGCACTGCCCGCCGCAGGATGGCGTTAACCAATCCGGCCGCACCTTGGTGGCTGACGGCTCTCGCCAGATTGACGCTCTCAGAAACGGCCGCATGATCCGGAGTGCCGAGATAGATGATCTGATAGAGCCCCAGTCTCAGGACGTTTCGCACGTTGGCATCCAGTGAAGCCAGCGGACGAGTCAACCACTGTCCGAGCAGGTAATCCAGACTCTGCCGATAAGTCACCGTGCCGAACACGAGTTGCTTGATCAGGGCCGCGTCCCTGGCTTCTGTTGTTTGCAGGGCCGCCTTCAGCGCCAGATTGCTGTAGGCCCCTTGTTCAAACACCTCGGTCAGCACGCGCAGCGCTTGTCCGCGCGGATTGACGGCGCCCTTAATCACGACGGGAATTGCGCAGGAGAACCAGGCGCAAGAGCTGGGCGATGGCGGTGGCTGCTGCCGCCACGTAGGTAAGGGCAGCCGCACGCAGCACCGACTGCACCGGTTTGATCTCCTGACTGGTCAGATAGTTGCCGTCGTGGAGCATGGCCACCGCTCGCTGGCTGGCGTTGAACTCCACCGGCAGAGTGATCAGTTGGAAGGCGACGGCAGCCATGAACAAGAGGATGCCGAGGTCAGCCAAACCGGGCTGACCAAGCAGGTACCCGAAGAGGAACAGCGGCCAGGCCATGCTCGAGCTAAACTGCGCCACCGGCACGATCGCGTTCCGCAGCTGCAGAGGACCATAGGCATGTTGATGCTGCATGGCGTGTCCGGTCTCATGAGCGGCAATGCCCAGGGCTGCCAAGGAATGGCCATAGAAGTTCTCTTCTGAGAGACGCACCTGTCGGGTGCGCGGATCGTAATGGTCCGTCAGTCTGCCACGGATCGGCTGCACCTGCACATCCTGCAACCCGTGACGATTGAGCAAATCGCGCGCTAACTCGCCTCCGGTCAGCCCGCGGCTGTTGCCGATGCGCGAGTTGCGGTTATAGGCATTCGAGACCTGACTTTGGGCGTACATGGCAAAGACGAAGGCGATCAGCACAAAGATTGTGCCAGGTCCACCAAACCAGAACATCTCTTCTCCTCCTTTTGTGGAAAAGTGCATGTGTTCATACTAGATCATACGTTGTCTGCTGACCCTTGATTCCCACCGAGCATGGCACCTGGCTGCAAACCGTACCCTCGGGCGTAATCCGCGCCGCTCATGCGCCGCTTGCTCGCCGGCTGCACCGACCGGAGCAGCAATGCCCCTGATCCGGTGGCAATCACCGGGCCTTCGCTGGTTATCCGCAGCACCCTGCCAGGATCTCCACCCTCACCCGGAGGTAACAGCTGGCTACACCAGACGCGGAGCATCCGCTCCTGATGGTAGGTGAAGGCTGCTGGCCAGGGATTCAGACCGCGCACCAGATTGTGAATGCTGCTCGCGGGCATGCTCCAATCGATCAGTCCATCGCTCTTTTGAATGTTGCGCGCATAGGAGACGCCGCTGGCGGGCTGTGGACGCGGCTGCAGTTGCCCTTGTTCTAGCTTGACCAGTGTTTCGGCCAACAAGTCTGCGCCCAGGATGGCCAGGCGATCATGCAGCTCGCCGGTGGTCTCGTCCGGACCGATAGGCGTACTGGCCTGCAGCAACATGTCGCCCGCATCCAGCTGTTCAGACATCAGCATGGTGGTCACCCCGCTGACCGCCTCTCCCGAGAGCACCGCCCAGTGAATGGGCGCGCCGCCGCGATAAGCCGGAAGCAGAGATGCATGCACGTTGATGCAGCCTCGGGGCGGCAGGTCCAGCACCTGCCGGGGCAGCAATTGGGCGTAGGCCACGACCACGATCAGGTCAGGCTCTAGTTCCCGCAACTCGCTCAGGGCAGCCGGCCGCCGCAAACGTTCCGGCTGTCGCACCCGTAATCCCAAGCGGTCGGCAGCCACTTTCACCGCCGGTGGAGCTAGGCTGAGTCCCCGACCCTGCGGCCGGTCCGGCTGGGTGTAGACGGCAACCACCTCGGTCAGCTTGTGCAGCCGCTCCAAACAGGGAACGGCAAAATCTGGGGTACCCATGAAGACAGTGCGCATGCGCCCATCATACCTCCTCGTGGTGCCTCAGGCTTCGAAGTCCAGAATGACACCGGTCTTTCTACCCAGGGTGTAGTATTCCTGCAATGCAGCATCGAGGCCATTGCGCAGCTGCATGCGATGACGTGACTTGACGATGATCTGCCAGCGAAAGGTGTCCCGCACCCGACTGACCCCACAAGGGGCTGGCCCGATCAGTTCCACCGTGCGGGGCAAGTGCTGCTCGAGCACTGCATAGAGTTTCGCGGCATCGTCGATCAGCTGATCCTCCGCCGGATTAGTCAGGAGCAACGTGACCATGTATCCTACTGGCGGATATCCCGTCTGGTCACGGACCAGCATTTCCTGCTGGTAGAAGGCCAGATAATCGTGATTGGCCGCATGCCGCAGGACGTAGTGCTCGGGGCTGAATGTCTGGATGACCACTTCCCCCGGGTGGCTAGCCCGCCCGGCGCGACCGGCTACCTGTGTCAGCAGCTGGAAGGTGCGCTCGGTCGAACGAAACTCCGGCACAAACAGGCCAGCGTCGGCCGCAACCACCCCGACCAGAGTGACGCGCGGGAAATCCAGGCCCTTGGCGATCATCTGCGTGCCCACCAGGATATCGTATTCACCGCGCGAGAACTGTCCCAGCAGGCGCGCGTGGGCATCGCGCTGCCCAGTGGTATCAGCATCCATGCGCCCGATGCGAGCGCTGGGAAAAAGCGCAGCCAGTATTGCCTGCAACTGTTCTGTCCCCACGCCCTGCGACTGCAAGCGATCGTGCCCGCATTCTGGGCAGGCCTGGGGCCTGGCCGCAACGTGTCCGCAGTAGTGGCAGTGCAGGCGACCATCGCTCTGATGATAGGTCAACGAAATGTCGCAGTGGGGACAGAACGGGACATGCCCACACTCGGGACAGAGCAAGAAGTTGGCGTATCCGCGCCGATTGAGCAGGACCAGCGCCTGCTCATTCCGATCCAGGCATTCCTTCACCGCTCGTTCCAGGCGCCGGCTGATCGGGTTCTTGTGCCCCGCCCGATACTCGTCGCGCATGTCCACCAGGCGCACCGGCGGTAGGCCGAGTTCGCTCACCCGCTGCTTCAGTTCCAGCCGCTGGCACCGACTGTGCTCGCTGGCGTAGTATGTTTCCAAGGCGGGCGTGGCACTGCCTAACACCAACTGGCAGCCGGTGATCTTCTGTCTGAGCTGAGCAACCACCCGAGTATGATAGCGCGGGTTCTCATCCTGCCGGTAACTACCGTCATGCTCCTCATCCATGATGATCAGCCCCAAGTCAGCAAAGGGGATGAACACAGCCGAACGGGCTCCAATCACCACCGAAGCGTCGCCACTCTTCACTCGACCCCATTGGTCATAACGCTCGCCCCGGGATAAACCACTGTGCCAAACGGCTATCTTATCTCCAAAGCGGGAGGAAAAGCGTTGCATCATCTGCGGAGTCAACGCAATTTCCGGCACCATCATCAATGCCTGCCGTCCACTCTGCACCACATGCATAATCAACTGCATGTACACTTCTGTCTTGCCACTACCGGTAACCCCATGCAACAGGTGCGTGCTCGGTCGGTTCTCTTGACCGGCGAGCAGAGTCTGTAGCGCGAGTTGCTGCTCCGACGTCAGCGTGACCGCACTCGCAGTCGCCCCCACCTCGCTCACCCTGGGGGAGCGCAGTGTTGTCACCTGCTCAACGCGAACTAGGCCCTTCTCTTCCAGTTGCCTGACCATCGTCCGGCTACCAGCGGCAGACAAGGGAAGCTGACCGAGCAGCAGCAACTGCTGCATCAGCAGCCGCTGCTTCTTGGCTCGCGTGGGCAATGACTCAGGCATCTGCTTGACCAGCGGCACCACCACTGAAGTGAGTTTCGGCTTCGGCCAACGCGTTTGGTCCAGCGTCAGGCGGAACGGAATCATCTGTCTGATCATCAAGCTGAGCGGACAGAGATAGTACTCACTGAGCAGATAGGATAGCTGCAGTTGCTCAGCGGTGAGAATAGTCAACTGGTTGTAGAGGACACGCTCGATCGGCTTCAGCTCCATCTGCGGCTCCTCGGCGGCAAAGCCGACCACCAGCCCGGGCAAAGAGCGCGCACCGAACGGCACCTGCACCGCGTGTCCGGGGAGCACCTCCAGATGCTCCGGCACTAGGTAGTGAAAGGCGCGGTCGACCGACTGTACTGCTACATCCACAAAAACTTCAGCAACTTTCACCGGGGCTTCCTCCAGGCGATAGCTACAGGGATAAGGGTGCGCTTATCGAGCCCCTGAGTTCCCTTGTTCTATCTTAGGTATTGTGATTATGATTCCGAAAAAAGCATGACTCATCGGTCATGCTTTTCCTTTGACTACTATTCGGCTGGCGGTGGGGTGGTGGGTTGGGCTCCGACCTGGTAGCTGATCAACCCCTGTTCAATCTCCTCGAGCGCGATGGTCACCGGCTTCTTCACCTTGCCATTGACCGGCTTACGCTCCACTTCCATCAGTTCACGGGCACGCTTGGACGCGGCTACCACCAGGCGATACTTGCTACCCACTTTTTGCATCAATCCGTCGATTGAAGGATAAATCAGCATGGATTAGCCTCCCTCAGAATCTGATTCAACCAGGGAATATGTCTCTGCACACGGGCCTTCTCAGCCTGGATGATCATGCGCATCTCTTCGACCGCTGCCTCCACCTGTCCGGGCTGATTGACCACGAGATAGTCATAATCCACGACATGGGCCATCTCCCGGTTGGCTTCCTGCAGGCGCAGTTCCAGCGCCTCCGGCTTTTCGGTGCCGCGCAGTCGAATGCGCCGCTCGAGTTCCGCCGGTGAAGGCGGCCAAACAAAGACGGTCACGCACTCGGGAAAAGCAACCTTCACCTGCAGTGCTCCCTGAATATCTATCTCCAGCACCACATCCTTGCCGGCCTCCAGCGCCTGCTGCACGGCCGAACGGGGAGTGCCGTAGAAGTTGCCGAAAACCTCGGCCGATTCCAGCAGATCGCCTGTCTCCCGCATTTCGCGGAAGCGTTCGCGGGTGATGAAGAAATAGTTCACGCCATCCACTTCCCCCGGACGCGGTTCCCGGGTAGTCACTGAAACGGAGTATTGCACGTTGTTTAGCTGCTTCAGCAATTGGCTACAAATCGTGCCCTTTCCTACTCCAGAAGGCCCGGAGACAACCAAGAGAATCCCTTTGGACTGCAATCGTCATTCCCCCTGGAGCTATTCTTCGTCGTCTACCTCTTTAGTCGCCAGTCGATGCGCCACCGTCTCCGGTTGCACCGCCGACAAAATGACGTGATCACTGTCAGTGATGATCACTGCCCTCGTCCTGCGGCCGTAAGTGGCGTCGATCAGCATGCCACGGTCACGGGCTTCCTGTACTATCCGCTTGATCGGTGCCGACTCCGGACTGACTATCGCCACCAGTCGATTGGCGGAGACGATATTGCCAAAGCCGATGTTCACTAGCTTGATATCCACAAACTCCACCCCTATTCGATATTTTGCACCTGTTCTCTAATCTTCTCCAGATCACTCTTCAAGTCTACCACCAGTCGGGCCGTCTCGGCATCATTCGCCTTGGAACCGATGGTGTTTATTTCGCGGTTCATCTCCTGCACCAAAAAGTCGAGCTTGCGGCCGACTGCCTCGCGCTGGTCCAGCAGCACGCGCGCCTGCTCCAGGTGACTGCGCAAGCGCACGGTCTCTTCGGCGATGCAGGCCCGATCTGCAAAGATGGCCACTTCCTGCGCCAGTCGACCCGCGTCTAGCAACCCTTCCGGCAGCAACTCCTGCAGGCGACTCTCCAGCTTGGCCTTGTACTCCTGTACCACCGACGGGCTGCGTTGCTCCACGCTGACCAATTGCTGCTCGATGCTCTGTAGATAGGTCAGGATATCCTGCGCCAGGCGTTCACCCTCCAAGGCACGCATGGCCACCAACCCGCTGACCGCCTGGTCGGCAGCAGCCTTGAGCAGTTCCGCCGCTTCGTCGGCATCAAAATCGGCTTCCTCCAGCTGCACCACCTCCGGCAACCGCAGCAGCGCGGAAACAGTCAGGTCCCAAGTCAGTCCAGTCTTCGCACAGAGGCCCCTCGCCTGCTCAATGTAAGCTTCCGCCAGATTGTTGTTGACGGTCACCGCCTTTGATTCAGCCTCTCTGGTCACCAGCTTAACAAAGATGTCGACCCTGCCGCGTGAGAGTTGCTGCCTGAAGGCGTTGCGCAACTGCTCTTCCAACAGGTTCAGTTCCCGGGGCAGCCGGATGGCCAGATCCAAATAGCGATGGTTAACTGACTTTGCCTCCACGGTGATGGCCAGATGCTTGCCGCTCTGCTCGCCACGGCCGAAACCGGTCATGCTGCGCACCACAAGAGCCCCTCCTCTGCATTCTACTATTGCCACGTAACAGCTAAGACTACCATAGGGCGTCAAGTCTCAGTCCAATTGGACTCGGGTATCGCTCGGTCTTCCATTGTTAGGTTTGAGACTTGACGCCGTACTTGAGAATGGACAACTTACCAAAACTCAATCCCTTACAGAACATCTTAGCACATCCTGGCGGCTTGACCAAACATACCAGAGAACGGGCGGCACATCTGCGCAACAACTCCGCCAGGCACAGATGAAGAGAGAACGGTCGTTTGACCATTCTCTCTTCTGCTTCAGGAGATGAAACTCCTGCCAATTGGCATCTGCCGCAGATGACTCCTATCTCCAGCCTATCTGCCTGCTGGTTCTTCCCCAACCTGCAGCTGCCTGATAATCGCCTGCAGGCCAGCCTCTAGCCGCTCCATCCGGCAGGCTAACCCGTCATCCTGTGCCGCTGCCGGATTTCCGTAGCCTTCCCAGGCAACGGACATCACCTCTGCCAGCTTGGCCCGAAGTTCGCTGATATCCCTCTCCAGGTCAGCGGTCGCTTCTCGGAATCGCCCCAGGAATCGCCCGCCTTCCCGCTCCAGCAGCAAATTGAGCAGGCTAGAGGGCACCAGCGGCACATTGCGACCGTCACCCCTGATCTTATAGGTTCCGTTGGCCGTGCAATAAGGCTTGTCAACCCCGGAGGGAATAGTCACCGCGAAGAAGGCCTTGTCGCTTTCCCACTCCACGTCCACGCTGACGGTGATCGGGGGGATGCAGGCGGCAGCCTTGTTCACAATAGCCAAACGGGCCTCATCGTCCACGCGACAACCGACCACGCTGCCCCGCTGCACACCATCCACCGTCACTTCCTCCACACCGAGCAGCAGCATTCCCCCGTCGGCTGAGTTGGCGAAAGCAACGAGATCCTCCGCCTCCACCTTGGCATTGGCCTTGAAGTCGACATCCAGGCCTTCTGCATTCTGCAGCAGCAACCTGACCTTCTTCGACATTCCTCTACTCATCGAACCGCTCCTTTGCCGGGGCATCCGGCCAGAAGCACAGCTGCACTTCCGGACCACATCTCTCTATTCTACAACTATATGCGCAGCCCCTTGCTGAAGTCGACGACATTGATGCTCTCCTAGCTTGCGCAACCAGGAGCTGCAGATTGCAAGACTGCTCTGTTTGTCCCTCGTGGCGGCTCGGCGTGCGAGACTGTTCATTCTTGTCCCTCGCAGTGGCAGGGAGAGAAGCGACTTTCTGAACGCTTTCGCATGCTGTGGTGCGACGGTCCCAGAGAAATCGGGCGAAGACCGAGCCAAACACACACGGCTATTTCCTCCGCTACCCAATCACCAGCGCTTGCGGAGCCAAGCACGTGTCCCTGCGCCTGCCGGATGAACTGCTAGAGGAGCGAAAGTTGAGCGAGGAGGAGAAACGGCGCCGGGCAGAGGCGAGACAATTGGCGGCGGCCAGCAAGGCCCAAGTTGGGAGAGTAATGGTCCTCTCCCTGCCTTGCGCCACAGGGTATGAAATCACACAGCATTTCGACGTGGTCACTGCCGAGGTTGTGCTTGGCACTGGTTTCATGTCTGAGTGGGATGCGGCCTTCGCAGACTTCTTCGGGGACAGGTCGGCGTTAATGGAAGAGAAGCTGAATGCAGCCAAGCAGGCAGCGATGTGGAAGATGAAGGAGCGGGACCTGCTGCTCGATGCCGATGCACTATTGTCGGGGCCACCACTGCCGCGCAGATGGCCAAGCAGGCCCAGACGATGTAGCGACCGAGGTGCTCTAGCGGCAACTGCAGGGGGGCTGTTCGCGCTCCGCCTCCTGCAGCAAGGCGGCACAGGTGGGCAGCAGCTCCGCCAGGCACAGATGAAAAGAGAACGGTCGTTTGACCATTCTCTTTTCTGCTTCAGGGGAAGAGACTCCTGCCAGCTACCGGAGCGCACCATTTGCGATGAGGAGAATGCGCATCGCTTGCGACGCGCAATTGGATGAGACTATTGTGCCTGCCCTATTCTCCGGCCAGTGTAGCTCTATGATCTGCCACGACAGTTCTCTTCGGCTGATTGTCTCACTTGTCCCGACACGCATCAGGTTCCAAATGCCAGTGTGCAGCCGCACGGACTGCTATCTATGAGCGTGTCAGCCGGATTCACTTTTGGAGACGCCCAAGATAGACAAGGCAGGCTCTCCGCTGTGCGTGAGTAATCCGCTAATGCTCACCCTGGCACCAATCAGTGCTGCCAGTTGTTGACGCACCAGTTCACTGGAAGCTGCCAACCGATAGGCGCTTTCATCATCGGTACAATCCACCAACTGATAGCGGTGGGCTTCATCCACCTGCAATCTCCCCTCGATCACGGTGCTGGTCAGCAAAAGGCTGGTTCGTTCCAGCACCCGCAGCATCACTGCCGCCACTTGTGACCGAGTGGAGGTGCCCTGCGGTTGGAACTGGCTGCCGCCGATACCGCCCATCAACCCAGCGTACCAGGCACGGGCAACTGCCGCGTGTTCGTCTGCAGTCAGCTGTCCCAGGTCAGTGAATGGCGGCGCAGGAATGTCGTCGCCACCGACAGACTGCCCCAGCAGTTCCATCACTTTGAGCAGCATGGCTGCCATCTCCTCGCGCGTGGCCGGGGCTTGCGGGCGCAACGCACCACTGCCGGCCGCAATAATCCCCAGTCTGGCGGCAACTGTCGCCACCCCGCTATACCATGCACTGGCTGGCACGTCAGTGAAGGAGGGAACCGGTGGCTCAGTAGATGCCTGCACTCCACCGTAGTGAGCGAGTCGAACCATGAAAGCCAGCAACTCCGCCCGATTGATCTCCCGATCTGGATCGAACTGGCCTGCACCCACGCCAACAGCCAACCCGCGAGCAGCGACAATGTTGATGTCCCGCTCACCCCAGTGCCCAGCCGTGTCACCAAAGTCCGGTTGCCGCAGCAACACGGCAAAGGTTCCGAGTTGCCCGGTCTGCACGCTGAGCCGACGGTTCGCCAGGTCAAGCGCACCGCCTACATACACAAACTGGCCCGCCGCGTCATCCAGGCGATAGATGCCGAGTTGCCTGGCTTCCGCATTGCCCAACAGTGCCGCATCATACTGCAGCGAGATGGTTAGCGGGTGCAGCGGAGCCGCTGCCTCGGCTGCGCAGTGATAGACTTGGCTGACAAACATCAGCGTGGACTCGAGCGGCAGTTCACGCGTGCCGAAGCGACGCGCCGTGAAGTTCGTGCCTGGACCAAAGGCCCCGGCTACACCGTCAATGCGCAGTTCCCCCTCATAGAGGATGATCTCATGTTGCTGTCCATCCAGCGATGCCAGCTCCGTGCCGGCAGCCAGCGCCAGAGGTCTTGCCAGGAGCGTGACCGCGACAGACTGTCTGCCCTGCCGGTCAATGGCAATCAACTCGACCTCGTAGAGTGTACCATTCTGTAGACCGGTGATCTTGATGTTGCCCACCCCCGGCGTCACTGATCGCTGGCCAGTTAGGGTCCCACTGCCGTTTGGCCGCCAACTGACCAGGATGCGCTGCAGTCTAGCTGCGGCCGGGTCCTGCCAGCTGACCGCGATGCTGCCGTCGCCAGGAACAGCCGCTGCCTCACTGACCGACTCTGCCGCCGTGACCGGCGGAGATGAAGGACCTGGATCAACCGGCGGAGTAGGCGGCTTGACGGGCGCATTGGGGTCGAACGGCAGGGTGACTGTCTGCGTCGTCACTTCTTGGCTCAAGCCTGCGGATTCGTTGCCCACGCTATCGACAGTCGCCACCGTCAGATCGTAGGTCGTGCCACTGAACAGATTGGCGATCTGGTAATGTTGGACTCCCTGATCCACCACTGCCTGGCCGACCGGCGCGCCGCCCTGCGACCAAGTCAGCCGGATCTGCAGATAGGGCATTGCCGGATCTGTCCAGTTGACATCAATCCAAGTGGACTTGGGGAAGGTTTGCAGCCCGACCGCATCCGCAGGCAACTGCACCGTACCTGGAACAGAGATCGCCTGGACATGGGGGCTCCCCAAGGCGATACCACCGTAGCTTTGCACGCTGTCAGCCACTATCAGGCTGTAACTACCTGCAGTACTCAACGGAGCATCCGGAACAAAGCGTACCTTGCGGGTCAGTTGCACCGTCGGATGTGCTGAGGTTGGCACAGTTTCAATCGACTGCACCGCACCTGGCACGTAGATCGTGCCCTCTTCCCCGTCACTAGTCAGCATCACTGTGCTGCCGTTCAGACTGCTGGCCAGCATGAACTGGTCAAAGACCAACTGCACATAATCGCCGCCAGCGGCCGCCTCGGCCGCGATCACTTGCGGGGCGACTAGTCTGGTTAGGTTGATGTTCACTTCGGTCTGTGGCGGAGGCACCGGCAATACCTCGCTTTGGGCAGAAGCGTAACCGTCCTTCTCGTAGACTACCTGCCACTGGCCAACCGGCACATCCCAACCATAGTAACCGGCCCCGTCTGTGAAAAGCGGGTTCTGCTGCCCATACCATTCAGACTTCCAGAAAGTGCGTTTGCCAGTGTCCGGATCCACTTGGTATAGGGTGGCCTTTACATCCTGCACAGGGTTCTCGATCACGCCGGCATAGACAATGCCACTGGGGTCCCAGATCCAGTCTGGCTCGGCCACTTTCTTACCTTTGCGCCCCTTCTCATCATCATCGCGCTTGCAATCCTCATTACTGGCTATATCATCCTTCACTTGCTGGACGGAATCCTCAAACTCGCTGTCGATGGCCATGCCGGCCGCCAGGCTGGCACCAAACAAAGCCAGTGTGCCCAAGCCAAAGGTAGCTGGCCCCACCAAGGTGCCCAGCACCTGCAGACCGGCCTTCAGCCCTTCTCCCACCAGCCACTTGGTGTTCAGGGCATTGATCTGATCTTCATACATCGCCTTGGATGCCCCACACTCGTAAGCTGCATCCATGAGCTGACCTAGATTCTCCCGCACGTCATCGTACCCGGCGCCGCCCAGCAAAGCCATACCCCAGTCAGCGGCTGTCAGCATCTGGCTCCCTTCCGCCTGGAACAGCACCCTCGAAGAAGTGTGCACGGTGAGCAGAACATCTGGAATGTCAGGAATGAGCGCGGCGGCAGAAACCCTGTTGCCGATCCGGCCGAACACGGCCTGTTGTAGCAGCCTGGCTGCGCTCTGCTCTGGATCCGCCGTCTCCAAGTACTCCTGCGCAATGTAGCCCTCAACCCAAAGGCTGAGATTGCTTCTGGAAACAGACAGGTCAGGCGCCTTGATCTTCAGTCCGTAGACCGGCACCCCGGTTTCGTACGCCCGCTGCCATTCCGCTGCGGTCGGGCGATAGGCCACATCCCTAGCCAGCCACATTTCGGTGCGACCGCGTAGGCGAGGAGCAGAATCGGGCATGGTGAAATCCATGGCCGCTGAATATACATTCTGGTTGGTCCAATCTACTGCTGGGTCTCCCGGACCAAGTGGATTGGGGTCAAGTGTGACCTCGGTATCACGTAGCTCAGGCGGTAACCGAAGACGCCCTTCTGCTTCGCTCTGCGGGGACTGCGCCAGCTGACTGGGGTCTTGCCTCGTCTGATACTCCACATGCAATGGCCCGAGGCAGTAACCACTGAACTGGATGTTGGCGACAAAATCGCCATTGGGTGACTGCTCTGCCACACTACTAAACGGTGGCATGGCTACGTGTACGTCGCGGACCAGCTCCGGTCGGTTGAAAGTCAGGGCAATGTTGAACCCGCCTGCACTAGGCCGAACGGAATAGGGGAAGCGGGCCATGCCTTCCGCCGGGTTGAAGGTGACAACCTGCCCACTGTCCCCTTGCTGGAGGGAAATTTTGGTTATAAGGGGCGCATTTGGGTCAAACAGCACACTCACGCGCTCAGAGCACAGTTGCGTCCCCTGCCAATCAGTACGAGCGATCAACACATGTTGCACCGGGCTACCCCAGTCAGGCAAGCTGACTGGCAATCGCCAGTAACCACCGGCAGATGTCTCTGTGATCCCCAGCAACAGATCATCGTCATAAACCTCGATGGTAGCGCCGACTGGAGCTCGCCCACTGAGCACCGTGTCGCGTACCGTCAGCTGCGAGGGGGCATCCAGCGTTACGCCGGCCAGACGCACCTCGGCTGGCACCAAGGAGAGCTGCTTATCGAAGGTACCCTCTGTCCATTCCAGACTGCCGGCGATCAGCAGCCGCTGCGCCGACGGCACCGCGTCATTCAGCTTAACCTGGAAGCTGAAGGTCTGCGTGGCGCTGCCGTCCGGGCTTACATCTCCCAGTGAGAAGTCCAGTGCGCTCCCCTCGTCAGAGAAGACCTGTTGCCCGTTGAAACTGGCGCCGCCCGGCACCAACTCACACCCGGCAGGGAGGTCGAGACGCAACCGTGTGTCCTCCATGGCCAGCGGGCTGTGAGTAGTGCGGCCAAAGGTGGCTGTAACGGTCAACGCGGCTCCGGCTGATACCTCGGACTTACCAGTAGTCAACGCACCCTGAGCGTTGGTTATGCCCCAGGCGGGACTGATGTTCCCCACATCCACCAACTCATACAAGCCTAGTGCGACGGGGCCGACCGTCGCTTGAGCAGATGCCACGGCGCCCCCACTCCAACCAGGCTGGTACCTAACCTTAACCATATACTGCCCGGGTCCCGGCGTCGAAATGGAGAAGTCGTTGCTGTCAAGGCTGGTGCCACTTACTAATGTTGCCCTCCCGTCGTCGTCCAGTTGATACAGTTCAGCCATCCAGTCCGCTGGGCGCGGCCCCAGCGGAAAGTCGCCGCCCTGCTGATCAGCCAAGCGTCCGACAATGCGACCATATTCCTCAACCACGATCTCAGTTGCACCATAGCGGTTCTCATCCAGTCGCAGGGCCTGCTCTGCCGCGGACAGACAGGCTGCCTTTCCGTCCACGGAAATTGTGATCTGTTCATTGGGCAGAGCGCGTATGTTCAGCGGAAAGCCGCTATAGGTTCGGCCTTGGCTGTCGGTTACTCGCACCGCAAACCTGGGCGCTATCCACCATGCCATGTCCCCCAGCAGTATCTCCTCGCGGTCAAGGTACCTGGCGCGTAACACCAGGTCTACTTGCGCCTTGCCACGCCGGGAGAGCGGCAGATCAAGTTGTCTCACCTGACCTGCGATGGCAGTGATCAGTCCGCCGGAACCAGAGTAGAAGTCATTGACGTAACCGTTGGCGGTGCCGACCGTTAGCCTGAGGTTCCCGGCCGGGACTAGCAAGGTGTAGCGTCCAAGGACGTCGGTGATTGCACTCGTCGATACAGACCTCTGGCCAAACTGACGGACCGCAGTTACCGTTGCCCCCGGAAAAGCCGCTCCCGTTTCGCTGACAGTCGCTACGCCGGTTATGGTGGAGAGCTGCAGTTCAGCGAACGTCAGCGTCACCAGATTGGCTCCGGGGCTGAACAGGTGCGCCGTTTCGCAAGAAGGCTCCCAGGGCTGCGCTGACAGCGCATCAGGGAGTTCTGCCCTGATGTCCACGTTCTCGCCCGAGACAACATCTAGTTCGATCATGGCCAGACCATCAGCCGCTGTAAGAGCGGAAGAGGTCAAGCCCGTCACCCGATTATGGGCGTAGACGTTGACACCTGATAGCGACAGGCCGGCCGGACTTTGCACTCTGACCACCAGTTGCGCCTGCTGCCCAGGATCAAGCTGCAGTTCATTAGGCTGCCCGGCGACAATGGCCACCTCGTATTGCTGGACCAAGTCGCGACCAGAGCGGCCCCTGATGCGAACGGCATAGTCGCTGGCAGGCAGCAACCCGCTGAACAGATAATCGGATTTATCTGCTTGCACCAACGCAGTCTGACCAGAGGTGACTGACCCACTCCAGACAGAGATGGTCAGACCGATGAGTTCCTGCAGGCATTCACTAGGCAGCTTGACCGCAAGGTCAGCAGTCACCCTCAACAACGGTGAGTTAGGGTTCGGGTTCGGTACCGACCAGTAAACGGAGTGTTCCCCGTCCGTCAAGACGCCTCGCATGGCGGCAATGCTGATCACTCCATCCGGTAGGTTGAACTGACAGGCATAGGTTCCCGGCATGCTCGAGGATTCACTCAGGTTGACGGCATAGACTAACTCCACTGGTGTATCCAGCAGTGTGCCACTTTCAGACAATGCCGATAGACAGGTGATCTCGACGGCAGCCTGACGGGATTTCTCGCCGAGCAGCCGCAGCGACAGTTCAGCCCCTGGGTGAACCAATCTGTGGTCCATGCGCCCTTCGCTGCTCGGGAAATGATAGCTGAACGAGCCGATTACCAGCGCTGGCGTCTGCTGCATCGCGGTCACGTCAGAATCGGCGAAGTTGCCGGCAGCGTCATACGCGCGTACTGAATAACAGTAACTGGTGGAGGCTAGTAACTCACTGTCCGTGAACTGCAGGCTGCAGGTGGCGTCCACTTCCGCCAGTGGCTCGGCAGGCACCGCTTCGCCCAAGACGTAGCGGAAGAGGGCATACCTGACGACACCGACGTTATCCGTCGTCGGCTGCCACGACACTGTGGCCGTGCCGCCTGCCTGATAGTATGCTGACGGGGCTGCCGGCTTAGCCGGTGCCTGCTCGTCCTTGGCCACGGCAGTTGTCACTGACACCATCACTGGCTGCGAGGCGTTGCCGGCCTGATCTACCGCGACCAGAACATAATGATAAGTGGAGTTGCCAGTAAGGCCGCTATCCTGGAAAGCAGGCGCGGCTGTGGCCAAAACGTCGCCCACCTGAATGCCATCACGCAACAGGCGATAAACTGCCACGTCGGGGCTACCAGATGCAGTCCAACTGAGGCTGACGCTGTTGCTCACTCTGGACTCGCCGCGGAAGTCAGTCGCTGGAGCCGGGGCGACGCGGTCAAGCAGGATGCTGACCGGTTGGCATTCGCTGCCCGTCACTGATCCGATCGTCGCTTGAGCTGTGAAGTGGTAGTTCCCACCTGGGGCCTCCTCCGGGAAGGCGAACTGCAGGCTGAACCGGCCCAGCGAGTCCGCAGTGGCAGTGCCAGCCAGTTGCTTTGCCTCCTCGTCCAGGTAGTAGAAGACAGTGATGGAGGCGTTGGGCGCGGCCAGTCCAGACAACTCCACCAACTGATTGGTCGCCGGCAGCAAGCTGTCCAACGCGACGGTGGTAGCATCACTTAAGCGGAAGCGCTCACTGTCCTGAAGCACTCCCTGCTCGCCGAGCGAGATAGCTGCCTGTACTCGATAGTCGCCCGGCGCAAGCTGGCTGAGCGGCAGGCTGAGATCGTAGAAATACCGATCGGCGCATTGACTGAACACACAGGTTTCCGTCCCGTCCTGTTCAAGCCGGTAAAGACTGAGGAAGGGCAGTACGTAGGGCCAGTCGTAGGACTGAGTGGAGAACTCAGACTCCTGAATGTGCAACTGTCCAGTGACATCCACTCTGCCATAGTCACTGGCAGAGAACGCTGCCAGTGCTAACTCGTCAAGATAGACCCCCAGCAGCCGATTGCCTTGTGGATCGGTGATTAGCACGTCGCCCCGCAGCGTGTCAGCGGCGGTGAGCTCCGTCTGATGCAGTACGAGGTCAACAGCAAACCGGCCGCCCACTGTCAGGTCGTGTGTCTCTCCGGCTGCCAAGCGCATGGTGCCGGATTTGTCCAGGCAAAGGGCGACACCATAGAACCACCTGGTTCTGCTGCCGGCGGCCGCTTGTTCCGTATAGTAAGGCCAGGCCAGCACGCTATACTCACCCGGCGTGAGATACAGCACTGGCGCCTCCTCGGAATACCAGTTTGCGTATGCACCACTCTCCAGACTGGCAACCTGGACAAAGCCGGGTGCAAGCTCTGCCGCGGTGGCCAGCGACAGTCTGGCCGGATTGGCACAGCTGAGTTCAATCGCCTGCGACTGCCGAATGTCAGCAAACAGCTGCCAGATAAACGCCCCCAACCCTTCCTGCCCAGTGACTTCGCCCTCGGCCAGGAAAGAGTAATCGCCAGGCACAACGAAGATTTTGCCAGTGGGTTCACCCAAATATAGGGCATAGCGTTTGCCATCGGCGGCCTGGGGGAACAGATATACTTCTGCACTTGGGTTAACCACCGGGTTCCCTTGCCAGTCGTTGACAGAGAAAGTGAGTTCCAGGTTGCTTTCGCCAAGCCGCAACTCACTCAGCTCATCCAGACTAAGGAAGCCTTTGCTGTAGGCACGGTAGTATCCATCTTGTCCCCGGCGGTAGTGGGTGAGCAGGTTACCCAGGGTTGATAGCGAGGTATCTGCAGGGATGAAGATCTTTCCCATAGCGTCAGGAACGAAAGTTGCCTCAAGCACCCAATCATGGACGCCGTCCTCTTCCAGCAGGCTATACAAAGCGATTTTGTCCAGCGAACCCGCCGGCTGGTCATCCCAGCCGTAGACCTGCACCGTCTTTCCGGCTGGTGGAGGTAGTTCGGACAAGATGCTAAATGGCAACAGAGTGCTCTGGACCAGGGTATTGCCGAAGAGCGGGCCGAGCGGCACCGCTGCTTGCACCCGCCAGTCACCGACTGTCCGTGCAATCGGACTAGTCACATTGGCTTCCATCCAATCAGTATACCCGTTGCCCGCCGCTTGCGCGTCGCCGCCGTTTGCGTCATAGGTCATCAGGCTGACAGACACTTGAGTGTTGGAAGACCGCAACCGCGTGATCAGGTTGCCAAAGCTGTCAGACAGCTCGAACCCTACTCTCAGATCATCCCCCAACAGCAGCGGACCAGGGCTGCGGGTGGTCAGGGTGAGGGGGCCACCAAACTGACAGATGATCACCTCTGGACTGGCAACAGTGAAGCTGTCGCGCTGGAAATCGTAATGCCAGCTGTTATGAGTGACGTTGGCAATCAGGCTGTACTCGCCCGGCGGCGCCACAATCTCCGTGCCTCCGACAACGCAGGCATATGCATCGTCGAACAGCTGAGTGACTGGGCTCCGCAATGTAAGCGACGCGAGGATAGCTGTCTTGGCCTCGCCGTTATGGTCGCAGACCGCCCCCTTGAGCAAAGCCGTCTTCTCCTGTGCTGAGAACACCATATCAGTTGTCTCCCGACTGACCTGAAACCTTTTCTGCTCCAGGAAACAGGTTGGCCCCGAGAACTGCTGCAAATATCCAGAGTCTGCGTAGGCGCTGCCAGGGCTCCAGTAGGCGTAGGCATCATACAGCCCCGCATCCAAATAGACCACCATCGGCTGGTCGGTTGGATCCTCGACAGTGAGGGTGGTGATGGTGGTACCCTCACTGTCCTGCGGCTGCAGGATGAAGCGTGCATAGGGCAAACGCTGGCCACTCAAGTCAAGCATTGAGAGGTTGACCAGCACGGCGCTACTACCTTCCAGTACTTCACTAGTTGGCCCTTGCAGCTGCCGCACATAGAAGAAGTCCACCCACTGCTCAGACGTGTCGCACCTGCCGCGAACCAACGCAGTATAACTATGCAGGTTAATCGCAATCTTACCGGGAATGGTGACCAGCCCGGCTGCATCGGCTGTGTACTCGTCTAGTTCCAGGTAGATGGCCTCCGGATCGTAATCCGCATCGCCCGGGACCGTGCGTCGATAAAGGGTCAGTCTGGCCCCGCTGGCAGCGGCGCCATTGGGAGCCACTATCCGCAATGTGAGTCCGACCGCAGGCTGGTTCAACACCGGGAGCGCTAACTGAGCCGCCTCTCCCAACGGAGTGCCGTCGTCCGCGTAGGCTTGGGCAAAGAGCGTATGCGCGCCGTCAGCGGCGGTAGTGCTATCCCAATTACAGCTGTAGAACTGTCCGGTGCTGGCCTTGGGGACGGACTGCAGCAGGTCGGCCGGCGTCTGCCCGTCAAGGCTGAAGCTGACACCTGCTACTGTAGCGGCGTTGACCACCTCCACCTGCAACTGCACCTGGCCGATGGCGGTGGAGTTGGATGCGGGCGCTGTCCAGTGCACCTGGGGGACGCCACCGCCGGGAGGTATAGAGAGTAGCGTAGGCAGATCCAACCGGCCATGCCCGGTAACCGCATCCCAGCCAGGGTCGGCCAAGTCGCTACATGCAGCATTTAATGCCTCAGCTACCTCGTTCTGGGTTGCCTGCGGATAGAGCAGGCGGTAAAGGCTGGCGGCACCGGCAACATGCGCCGCATCGGCAGCGGCTCTTGTGGTGCCGTATTTATTGTTGCGGGCGGTGGTGAGCACGTCTAGTCCAGGGGCTAACAAGTCAAGATGATCGCCCGAGGCTGCGAAAAAGGACTTGCCCCCATCCCTATTGAGGGCTCCGGCGGTGACCATACCCGGAAAGGCTCCGGGATAGGGATAGTCTGATCGTTCACCCACGGAGGCGACTACCAGTGCATCCCGCTCCTGCGCATAGCGAATGGCTGTTGCCAGTGTTTGACTGCGTTGCTCCATGGTTACGCTCAAAACGATCACCTTGGCGCCCTGGTCTGCGGCGTAGCGGATACCGCGGGCCAAGTCAAACACGGTGCCCCGCGCGCTGTTGTTTAACACCTTTACGGGTAGAATGTTCACCGAAGCTGGGCCGACGACGCCGGAGATGCCGATGCTGTTGTTATGCGCAGCGGCTATAATCCCGGCCATCTTTGTGCCGTATCCGCTTTCATGGTCATCGCCAAAGTCATTTGGATCGGTATAAGGGGATCCGTCTCGCTTATGGGTTGCGAAGTTCCGCCCGAGGTCGACGAGTAGCCTACCGACCAGGTCCTCGTGATTCTCGTCGACGCCGGTATCCAGCACGGCCACGGTGATTGGATCAGCAGCGGTCAGTGCCTGCTCATGGGCCGCCCATGCCGTCGGAGCGTTAATGGCTTCCAGAGCCCACTGCTCGCCGGCGGCGAACCGAGGATCATCCGGCTCATCCACCGACTCGGCGGCAACAAGGAAGTTCGGTTCCGCATAAAGCACCTTCGGGCTGGACTGCAGTTCAGCCAACGCTGATGCCAGGCTGATACCATCAGGCACACCATAGAGGGAGGGCTGCTGGCCAGCCAGTTCGACCGCGTCACTGATTGGCACAGCAAGGGCTGAGAGTTGTCCCGAGGCCACTTCCTCATCTTGGTAACAGACGATCAACTCACCTGGCACCGCATCGATCGAGACACTACGATCGACAATGGTTGTGTCTGCCGGCGCAAAATCCAGATTAAACGGCACTTCCTGGACAACGGTCAACGGAACGGACTCCTCGATCGTCGGAGACCCCTGTTCAGCTGACTCTGTGTCGCCAGACTGCGCATCAGGTATCGACGACTGTGCACTGGATACCTGGTAGACCGGTTTCTCTGTCCCCCTAACAGTCTTGGCAGGGAAATGGCGGCCAATGGTTTGTGCATCTGCGGCAGGGATTACGACCTGCAGAGAAACCATTACCGCGAGGCAGGCCGCCAGCAGCCTGCGAACACAAGGATGAACTCCGTGTATCGACATGTGCACCCCTCCAACCAAAGAAGTTGACATGGAACCCTGAATGGCGTGAGCGACAAGTCTGCCATTGTATAGAAGGATTTTACGCCACATTCTCGAACAATTCTTTTCGATTAGTGGCAAACTTCTGCAAAATTGCTCGAAAACAGCTGGGTACAAATCTTCACACTTACTCCGAGAGGACTGTTGCAGCAACAGCCCCATAAAGAGCAAGAGAAACGGCCACAGGGTAGGCTTCTGTCTTTCCATGAGCACAGGCTGGTCAACGGCACAGGCGGAGTATCCTCACTCACGGGCATTGCGAACTCATTGTCATTATGGGTAAGCTGGATGGCGAACTCTCCCTTTGGCAAACCGACAGACCAAACTGGAGATCGGCTGGATCACCAAGCGCAGTCGGCCACTCTCCGCCATCGCCGGTGAGTATATTGACCGGGTAAAGGCTGTTGTGCAAGAAAGGAACGGTTAACTGCCCGACTAGGAGCAGACTAAACGCTGCTATTGGATAATGCTGATCAGCAAGCGAACCCCAGCCGGGCCACCGGCTGGGGTTCGCCCTTTCTTGCTAGGCTTAGCACATTCTTGCCTGCTTGTTTCCAGGGCCATTTCTTCCCTATCCGACATCCCGTATGATGAAGTCAGCGGATATTGACTTGGAAAACATCTCAGGGAGACTCTCCAAGCGAAACTAGAGGGGGTGTCTTGATTGCAGTCTAGACAGAGAGGCAGAGGACTAATAGAGACGATTGCTGTTCTCTGCGGAGTTGCTTTGCTGATGTTGGGACTGGTTCAGCTGCAACAGAGACGGATTGCCGCGCGCTCTTGGCAGGTGGGCGAGGACGGTGTGGTTGCCAACTGTGGCGATGGCTTCCTGGAGGTGCGGCAGGGGATTCCCGTCCTCCACCTGAAGGGAGACGCCTACCAACGCGGACTGCAGCAGGGCACACTGCTCAAGGAGCAGATCGCCAAGTTTGTGCCTACCTACAAGGACACGTTCCTGGCCGATCAGTATCGGGACAGGGTGATGGAGATGAGCGGACGTTTGGAGCGGAACCTGCCTGAGGAAATCAGACAGGAAGCACGCGGTCTGGCGGATGGCTCTGAACAGGACTATGACGAGCTGGTCGCCGCCAACCTAGCCTACGACATCATCAGACTGGCGCAGTGCTCGCAGTTCATGGTGCTGGAGGAGCACGCCAAACAGGGTTTGGTGCACGGGCGCAACTTCGACTACTATGGAGGCGGCGTCGCCCAAAGTTATACCGTGCTATTCGTGGTCGAGCCGGATCAGGGGATTCCCTTCGTCCACGTCGGCTTCGTTGGCTCACTTGGTGCGTACACGGCCATCAACGCGGAAGGCTTGGCGCTGGCGGTGAACACGTTAGACGGTATCACCGATGAGCAAGGTACCCCCCTGATCGCTCCCTTTCTGGAGGCGCTGACCACCTGCTCCACGGTGGAGGAGGCTGTGCAGGTCTTCACCAACCGCGCCCATCTGACGGGCAACAACGTCGGCATCTCCGACAGCGAAACGGCTGTCATCCTGGAACTCGGTGGTGGGCGACGAGTGAACAGACGGGACCCTGAAGATGGTTGGCTGGCTGCGACCAATTCTGCGAGCCCGGTGCCCGGAGGCATTTGCTGGCGCTATTCCGCCCTGCACCAGCGCTTGTCCGAGCTTCAACCGGGCGGAGCCTTCACAGTGGAAGACAGCATCTCCTTGCTCGATACAGTCGCTCTCAACGGCAGTGGTCTAGGAGGCAGCCTGGGTCCGTCCTCCACCCTGCACAGCGTGGTTTTTGAACCCGCAAACAGGAGATTGCATCTAGGTATTCGCGGCATTCCGGCCACAACGGGCGAGTTTCTTACCTTCAGTCTAGATGAGTTGTTCAATCGCTGAATCGACTGGCAGCCGAGACATTCACATGATTCGAAAACGCAACCCCCGGGGAGCACTCCTCGGGGGTCAGTCGCCCTGTCAATTTGTGCGGCCGCGGCGCAGGAACAGACGGCGAACTTCGATCATGATGGTGGGGAAACCTGCACAGGTGAGCAGGAAAGCCCACTGCTGCCAGGAGAGAACAACCGTATCGAAAAGAATGCGGGCAGTCGGCAGATAGACCACGGCCAGGAACATCAGGGTGGAGATGCCCACGGCCAGCACCAGGAAGCGATTGCTGAACAGCCCTTTCTCCCGGATGGAGAGCGATTCGGACCGACAATCGAAGACGTGGAACAGCTGGCAGAAGACCAGCGTAGCGAAGGCCATGGTGCGCGCCAACTGCAGATTGCCCGTGGCGCGCAGGCTGAGCGCGAAGACACCGCTGGTGGTGATGCCGATTAGCACACCCCGGGTGAGGATCTTGCGGGCCAGACCGCGAGCGAAGACGCCCTCCGTCTTCGGGCGAGGCTGCCGCCGCATCAGGTCGCTGTCGCCGGCTTCCACGCCGAGCGCCATCGCCGGCAGACCGTCGGTGACCAGGTTGACCCAGAGAATTTGCAGCGGTCGGAGCGGCAGCGGCAGACCGAGCAACATGGTCAGAAAGACGGTGAGCAGTTCACCCACGTTGCAGGCCAGTAGGTAGCGGATGAACTTACGGATGTTGTCGTAGATGGCGCGGCCTTCCCGCACGGCAGAGATGATGGTGGCGAAGTTGTCGTCGCGGAGCACCAGGGCGGATGCTTCCTTGGCCACATCCGTGCCCGTCTGCCCCATGGCCACCCCGATGTCGGACTCCATCAGCGCCGGGGCATCGTTGATGCCATCTCCGGTCATGGCCACAACGTGGCCTGCCTGCTTCAGCAACCTGACTATCTCCAGCTTATGATGCGGCGAAACCCGGGCAAAGACGCGCCCCCGCCGCACCACCTCTGCCAGCTCCCGTTCGGAGAAGCGATCCAGGTCCTCGCCGGTGACCACCTGATCGGCGTTGCCGATCAGCCCGAGCTCGCAGGCGATCGCCCTGGCCGTACGGGCGTGGTCGCCAGTGATCATCACGGTGCGGATACCGGCAGCCTGACAAGTGCAGAGCGCAGCTTTCACTTCCGGTCGCGGCGGATCGATCATCCCGCAGAGGCCGACCAGGATCAAATCCTGCTCTATGTCATCCTCGCGCTGGCCAGAGGCCTGCGAGTTTGCTCGGTAGGCCAGGGCCAGAACGCGCAGTGCCTGGTCGCCCATGCGCTCGACCGCAGCCAGCACGGCATCTCGCATGGCCTGCGTCATCCGTTTCGTCTCTTGACCCAGCTGATAATGAGTGCATCGGTCGATCAATACATCTGGAGCACCTTTGCTGCAGATGAAGGACTCCTTGCCGCGGCTGGCCAACACAGTCATGCGCTTGCGCACGGAATCGAAGGGGATCTCATCCTGCAACTGCCAACGTTGCAGCAGGTGCTCACGGGTGAGGCCGGCCTTGGCGGCCAGGCTGACCAAGGCCGCTTCCGTGGGATCGCCCTTGGCGGTGTATCTGGTGGTTTGTCTGCCCTTCCCGCTACTCTCTTCGGCCGGCCGAATGTCCGAGTTGTTGCAAAGCAGACCAATAGTCAGTAGCCACTCCAGCTCCCGCTCCTGCAGGGGTCGAATCACCGCATTGTTCCGCCGAAACTCCCCGGTTGGTTCGTAGCCATCGCCGCTCACTGCCACCTGGCCGCTGGGCAGCCAGAGGGCGCGCACGGTCATCTCGTTCTTGGTCAGGGTTCCGGTCTTGTCGGAGCAGATCACGGTGGAGCAACCCAGCGTCTCCACTGCTGGCAGTTTGCGCACGATGGCGTTGACCCGAATCATGCGCTGCACGCCTATGGCCAGGGCGATGGTGACGATGGCCGGCAATCCTTCCGGAATGGCTGCCACGGCCAGGCTGACACCAGCCAGGAACATAGTGGTGGGAGCTTCTCCGCGCAGTACGCCCAGCGCGACCACCGCTGCACAGATGGCCAAACAGGCCCAGACGATATAGCGTCCCAGTTGTTCCAGACGAAGCTGTAAGGGTGTCTGTTCGCGCTCCGCCTCCTGCAGCAGGGCTGCGATCCGGCCCACTTCAGTCTCCATGCCGGTGGCTACCACCAGAGCTTGCCCATGGCCACGGGTGACCAGGGTGCCAGCATAGAGCATACTGGTGCGGTCACCGAGCAGAGTGCGCTCCTCCACCGGGTCGCTGCCCTTGCGTACCGGCAACGATTCGCCAGTGAGGGCCGCTTCCTCCACCTCCAGGGCGGTTGCTGACATGACGCGCAAATCGGCCGGGATGCGCACCCCGGCTTCCAGCATAACCACATCACCCGGCACCAGATGACGCACATCGATCGTCTGCTCGCGGCCGTTGCGAACTACCGCAATCTCGGGCGAGGTCAGCTCCCTTAGCGCGGCCAGGGCCTGTTCCGCGCGGTATTCCTGGACCAAGCCGAGGATGGCGTTGACGAAGACGATGGCGATGATAGTCAACGCGTCGGCATATTCACCCATCATGCCGGAGATAAGGGTGGCCACCAACAACACGCCAATCATGAAGTCCTTGAACTGATCGATGAACAGCCCCCACAGCGATCGGCCCTTGACCTGATCCAATTGGTTCAAGCCGACCTGCTGCAAGCGGTGCTCCGCCTCCCGCTGATCCAGCCCAACGGACCTGCTCGCAAGCAGGCCCAAGCAATCTTCTCGGCTGACGCTGTGCCAGTTTGCCATCACACGCAAATCGCTCACCTCTCCTTGACGCTGCATAGCTTGTTTAGCCCCAATGCTCACTCTCAAGATATTCGGGGGTTTGGGACAACATGCCAGAGGCGTGGACGCTTTGGGCAGAGCGAAAGCCAGCCGGACTAAGCCGGCTGGCCTGCTATTGATGTCAACTGCTTTTCCATGATGTAGCTCTTGTAGGTCTTTCCTTCCCACTGCACTTCCCGGATCACCTGGTAACCGGCCTTGCGATACATCCCCACCAGATGGACTGCCGGAGCCGCCGTGTCCAGTTGCAGCGCAGCCAGCCCGAGCTCCTCGGCCCGGCGCTCCGCCAGTTGCAGCAGGCGAGCGCCGATTCCTTGACGCTGCTGCGTCGGCGCCACCGCAAATTGGGTGATGTAGAGCACCTGCCGTTCTGACTGCTGCTCGATGTGCAACGAAATCGTGCCGACGAGTTCTTGCTCGATACAGAAGAGGTAAACCTCCCTGCCCTCCATCCGCCTGCGCGTCACCTGCTCATCCTGATAAGTGCCAGTGAAGTTCAATCCCATGTCAGCCAACTGGCGGTAGGCCGCATTCACCAGCAACCGCAGCGCCGGGACATCTGCCTCACCGGCCAGGCGCACCTGATAGTCCAGTTGCATTCCTCTCACCTCCGCTAACCTGTTCTCACTTATGGAAACCGAATCAGACGTCAAGCTGCGCGTGTTCATTCGGCGTGCGATGATCAGAGCCTGACTGAGCGCGCGAACTGCTCAGGAAAAGACTAACGGACCTGACTGTCACTGGGATAGTCTTCCCTGGCGTACTGCCGGATGATGAACTGCATGGGCGTATCCAGTGCGGTGCAGGCCGTCACCCGCTGCCTGGCGACTGCGTCGATGTTCCAATAATACGGCGTCATCGCCAGCAAGCTGCTGATGGCGCTGCTATCCCCTAGGTGCAACTCGCGCTCCACCGTCTGCTCCCCCAGCAGACGAAAGCCGGGCAGTGAAGAATCGTCGACTTCATTTGGCCCGGTCTGCCGATAGATCAACCGCTTCAAACCCTGCAGATGCAGAGGTCCGGGGATGACGGTGAGATAGCAGCCACCGGGGCGCAGCACTCGCCGCATCTCGGCCGGGTCACCAGGCGCCATCACCTTCAGCACCACATCCACCGATTCCGTGATCACAGGGAGATGAAAGGTACTGGCCACGGCCACCTGCAGGTCATTGCCCTGTTTAGCCGCTCGCTGAACGGCAGCACGAGAGATATCCACGCCGAGGCAGGTTACATTCGTCGGAGGTAGGCCGGCCAAGAGCGCCGACTGCAGCCGCCGCAGGAAGTAGCCCTCGCCGCACCCGGCGTCGAGTACGGTGTAGCTCGGCAGACCGAGGGAGAGCACTTGCCCATTCAGGGCATCACTCAGCGCCTGGTAATGGCCCTGGCCTAAGAACTCGCTGCGGCTTCGCACCATCTCGGCGTTGTCTCCCGGATCCCTCGAGCCTTTCTGCTGAGGAAGCAGCAGGTTGACGTAACCGCTGCGGGCCAGGTCGAAGCTATGATGCGCGGAACAAGCGAGGCTGCGATCCCGTCGCTCCAAGGGAGCTCCGCAGACCGGGCAGATCCAGACAGGGCGCATGCCACACACCTCCTGTTGACATAATTCTGAGTTCACAAACGAGGTTTACCCCAAAATCGCTCAACTGCTATGGTATAATGTCGCGGTGACGTAAACAACACTGGAGGAACCGAAATGCTAAACATCAGCAATGTCAGCCTGTTCTTCGGCGAGCGCAAGCTGTTCTCCGACGTGAATATCAAGTTCACTCCTGGCAACTGCTACGGCGTAATCGGCGCCAACGGCGCCGGCAAGAGCACCTTCCTGAGGATTCTCTCGGGAGAAATGGAGCCGAGTTCCGGTGAGGTGAGCATCCCAGACGGCGTGCGCATGTCCGTGTTGAAGCAGGATCACTTCCAATACGATCAGCATCAAGTGCTGGAGACGGTGATCATGGGGAATGCGCGCATCCACGAGATCATGGCCGAAAAGGACGCTATTTACGCCAAGGCGGAGATGACGGACGAGGAAGGTATGCGCGCGGCGGAGTTGGAGGCCGAGTTCGCCGAGATTGGCGGCTGGGAAGCCGAGTCCGATGCATCCTCGCTGTTGCAGGGCCTCGGCATTGGCACCGAACTGCATGATCTGAAGATGGCTGAGCTGCAGGGCGCTGAAAAGGTGAAAGTGCTGCTGGCGCAGGCTTTGTTTGGACGTCCCGGCATTCTGCTGCTGGACGAGCCGACCAACAACCTGGACATCAAGTCGATCCGCTGGCTGGAGAACTTCCTGGGCGACTTCGAGGGCACAGTGATTGTGGTCTCCCATGATCGCCACTTCCTGAACCGGGTTTGCACCCATATGGCTGACGTGGACTTCGGCAAGATCAAGCTCTATGTCGGCAACTACGATTTCTGGTACGAGTCCAGCCAGTTGGCCATGCAGATGCTGAAGGATGAAACCAAGCGCAAGGAAGAGAAGGCGAAGCAACTGCAGGAGTTCATCGCCCGTTTCAGCGCCAACGCTTCCAAGTCCAAGCAGGCTACCTCCCGCAAGAAGCTGCTGGAGAAGCTGACCATCGATGACATCGAGCCGTCGAACCGCCGCTACCCCTATATCGCCTTCAAGCCGGAGCGCGAACCCGGCAACGACATCCTGTTCGTGAACGGCCTCAGCAAAACGGTCGATGGGCGGAAGGTGCTGGACAACGTCAGCTTCACCGTGGCCAAAGGCGACAAGATAGCCTTCATCGGCGACGATGAGATCGTGAACACCACTCTGCTTCAGATCCTCGCGGGCGAGTTGCAGCCAGACAGCGGAGATTTCCGCTTCGGCGTGACCATCACCAAGAGTTACTTCCCCAAGGATAACTCACCCTACTTCAACCAGGTGGAACTGAACCTGATTGAATGGCTGCGGCAGTACTCGGCCGACCAGACCGAGACTTTCCTACGCGGGTTGCTGGGGCGCATGCTCTTTTCCGGCGATGAGGCCCTGAAGGAACTGCGCGTGCTCTCCGGCGGCGAGCGGGTACGCTGCATGCTCTCGCGGATGATGCTCTCCAGCGCCAACCTGCTGCTGCTGGATCAGCCGACCAACCATCTGGATCTCGAGGCGATCACTTCCTTGAACAACGGTCTGCGTGACTTCAAGAGCAACGTGCTCTTCACCTCGCACGACCATCAGTTCATCCAGACAATCGCCAACCGAATCATCAACATCACCCCAAGCGGCGTGGTCGACCTGCGCTGCACCTACGACGAGTATCTGGAACGGATAGGCATCTGAGTCAGAAGGGACGGACCTTTTTGACTCAGGCTCGGAGTCAGAAGGGACGGACCTTTTTGACTCAGGCTTATCTGGCGCATCACTCAAGTGGGAGACATTCCCTCACCTCGCATTGATTGCTGTCGTTCGAACCCGCTATACTGAAGATAACTGTAAGCAACTGATAAAGGTGGTGCTGAACTTGGCCTATGATGGTTTGACGATGGCGGGCATCACCCATGAGCTCAGCTCCTGGGTGGAGGCACGCGTGGAGAAGATATACCAGCCAGCGGCTGCGGTGCTGCTCATCTCACTGCACCACGCGCAGCAAGGGCGGGCCAAGTTGCTCATTTCGGCCGATGCCACTGGGCCGCGTCTGCACCTGACGGAGGGCAAATGGAGCAACCCGGCCGCTCCACCCATGTTCTGCATGCTGTTGCGCAAGCACTTGGAGGGCAGCCGCCTAATCGCAGTTGAGCAATGCGGACTTGAACGTATCATCACTCTCAGCCTGAGCGGCAGGGACGATTTGGGGAACACGGTCACCTACCGCCTGATCGCGGAAATCATGGGGCGACACAGCAATATCCTCTTGGTCAGCCAAGAGGATAAGATCCTGGATTCGATCGTACGAGTGCCGCCGGCGATGAGCAGTGTGCGCATGATTCTTCCAGGCCTCACCTACTCTTATCCGCTGCATCAGGACCGCCTGGATACGCTGGAGGTGCAATCGGCCGAGCAACTGGCTGCCGCCCTACAACCAGAAGCGGCAATCGGCCTGAGCAAAGCGCTGGTGGCCAAGCTGACCGGCATCAGCCCTCAACTGGCAACTGAACTGCTGCACCGGGCAAACATGGAAGCAAGACAGGCGGTGGCAGAAACAGATGCAGGCCAGTGGAACAGGCTCTACAGTCAGCTGCAGAGTTTGCAGGCTATGGTGCGGGAAAGCGCCTTTCACCCTTCCCTCAGCGGAAAGCACTTTGCGGCATTGCCGCTAACTCACCTGCCGGCAGAACCTTGGACCGGTACGGTGAACGAGCTGGTCGATCACGTCTTCACTGAGACGCGTCATGCGGCCGCCATTCAGAAGCAGAAACAGCGGCTCTCAGCAGTCGCCCGGCAGTTGCTGCAGAAGGATCGGCGCAAGGAAGCCAATCAGGCGGAGGAACTGGCGGCCATGCAGCAGGACCTGGAGCTTCGCCGCAAAGGCGAACTGATTATCTCCTCCCTGCACCTGATTGCGCCCAAGGCCGAGTCGGCCCGGGTGATCGATTATTACGATCCGGAGATGCCGGAGGTGGAGGTCTCCCTCAACCCGCAACTGAACGGCACCCAGAACGCCCAGCGCTACTTCAAACGCTACGAGCGGGCCAGGCACGGCATCCCGATTGTGGAGAAGAACCTGGCTGCCACGCGGGCGGAAATCGCCTATTTGGACTCGCTGTTGGACAGCATCGACCGCGCCGATCAGACAGCCCTACTCACCGAGATCGAGCAGGAGATGCGCCAGAGCGGGCTACTACCACAGCCGCCGAAGGGCAAGGCCCCGGCAGCCAATCCGAGTGAACCACTGCGCTTCACCTCCCCAGATGGCGCGGAGATCCTAGTCGGTCGCAACAACCTGCAGAACGAGCGGCTGACCAAGAGCGCCTCGCCCGACGACTGGTGGCTGCATACCAAGGATATCCCCGGCTCGCATGTGCTGATCAAGGGGGCGGGCTCCGCCATCAGCCCTGCCACCCTGGAGTTGGCTGCAGGCCTCGCTGCCTACTTCAGCAAGGCTCGTCAGTCGAGCAAGGTGCCGGTGGACTACACCCTGCGCAAGCACGTGAAGAAGCCCTCTGGCTCTCCTCCCGGCTTCGTGATCTACACCGACCAGCAGACGGTGCTGATTGAGCCAAGGGCGCCGGAGGGGCAGGAGCCGGCTAAAGAATAGGGAATGGGCAAACCGCCGCCGGCATCTGATGTCGGCGGCGGTTTCTTGTGCGCGATCATCTGCGTGAAGCGGCAGCCGCTGGAATGGCCACTATTGGCTGCAATCTGGCGGGTACCGGCATGCAAGAGCGTTTGAGAGCCGCCTTCTTCCCGCCGTAGCTCCAGCAAGCATGCTGCGGGACACGACTCGGCACGGCATGCCGAGCCGCTACGAAGGAGCAACTTGGACAGCCTCGCATGTAGGTTCTCTTGATCATCGAAGCTGCCGAAATCCTTGGAGCGTTAGGCCTGCGGCGCAGGGGCCTTGACCACGATCAATTCCAAGGTATCGGGGTGCAGATTTTGCACCCTCATCTTGGTTCTGACCGGAATCTTGAGCACATGCCCGGCAGCATAAGTATGTGTCTCCTGTTCATCCAGACCAATAGACAGCGTACCGCGCACCACTGTCATGTAGACATTGGAATTGGCATGGTGCTCGGGCAACCCCTTGCCCTGTTCAAATTGCATGTGGATATAGTGCACATTCTCATCCAGAATCAGACGATTGACGGCGGTGACATTCCCAACGTTTAGCTGGAATACCTGTTCGACCAACTGAGCGGCCTCCCTTCAACTTCTATGGCTAGTATATCCAGTTAACCACGCAGGATCCGTGATCTAGATCACTCACCGCCATGGTATGGCCTGCTCACAGAAGCAACCTGCAGATCACCTGAGCGCAACATCCTTGTCTGTACAGTCTACAGCCCATATCAGCTTGATCATCGTTCGAATTTCGCGCCAGAAGCTACCAGCGATACGCAGCGGATTGCGACCACAAGAAATCTGCGGAACTAACGGGGTCTTCACTGGAGAAGACGTCAACTGCTGTCGAACATTTCCCGGGCAATGACGTTATCTGTCGGTTGCCAAAAAGAAGGCGCGAGTTGGAACGGGTGACTCCTCCGTTCCGACTCGCGCGAGGCCGAGCGCTGGATCCGTCCCGCTGACCCGATTAGGCTTCCAGGGTACCGACCAGATCGTTGATGTCGGCGATGCCTTCCTCCTGGCAGAACTGATTGATGCCACTGATCACGTCCCAGGCGACGCGGGGGTTGACGAAGTTGGCGGTGCCGATCTGGATGGCGCTGGCGCCGCAGACGATGAACTCCAGGGCATCCTGGGCGTTCATGATGCCGCCGAGGCCGATTACCGGCACCTGCACGGCACGACTCACCTGCCAGACCATGCGCAGAGCCATCGGCTTGATGGCCGGGCCGGAGAGGCCACCGACCACGTTGCCGAGCACGGGACGGCGTCGGCGCAGGTCGATGGCCATGCCGACGTAGGTGTTGACCAAAGAAATGGCATCTGCGCCAGCGGCTTCCACCACCTTCGCCATCTCCACAATGTCGGTGACATTCGGTGACAGCTTCACGATCAGGGGCAGCTTGGTCAGGCGTTTAACGGCGGTGACCACTTCCGAGGCCAACTCTGGCCGGGTGCCAAAGGCCATGCCGCCGGCCTTTACGTTCGGACAGGAGATATTCAGTTCCAGAGCGGCGATGCCAGGCTGCTGCAGCCGCTCAGTCAGTTGGCAGTACTCGGGCACGGTGTTGCCGGCCATGTTCACGATGGTCGTCACCTGCCGCTGGCGCAGTTCCGGCAGATAGTGCTCCAGGAAATACTCCACGCCCGGGTTCTCCAAGCCGATGGAGTTGAGCATGCCGGCGGCAGTCTCCACCACACGCTGCGGCTTGTTGCCAGCGCGCGGCTCGAGGGTGGTGCCCTTGACGGAGATGCCTCCTAGCCTAGACAGGTCGCCGTAGGGTGCGAACTCCAAACCATAGCCGAAGGTACCGGAAGCGGTGACTACCGGGTTCTGCAGTTGCAGACCCCCGAGATTGACTGCGAGCTTGGGCTTGTTCATAGCTTCAACTCCCCTCCTCGGAAGACAGGTCCGTCGGTGCAGACGTGGGCGAAGCCGCCGGACTTGGTGGCGCAGGCGCAACCGAGGCAGGCGCCGATGCCGCAGGCCATGTACTCCTCCAATGAGATCTCGGCGGGAAGTCGGTTCAGCAGGGCGAAGTCATCCACTGCCTTGAGCATCGGGCGCGGCCCGCACGCGTATAGCTGGCACGCGGCCGGCAGTTCAGCCTGCTGGATGAGGTGCAGCACATTGCCTTGCAGGCCGCAACTGCCGTCGTCGGTGCAGGTTGCCACCGAAACGCCGAGATCGCGGAAATCCTGCAGTCGCACCAGTTCAGCGGCGGAACGCACGCCGTAGAACAGGCGAGTGGTGTACCCATGGGCGCGGAGCTGCCGCGCCAAATAGAACAGCGGCGCAACCCCGATGCCGCCGGCCAGCAACCAAGCCTCGTGACCTGCCGGCGGCAGGGAGAAGCCGCGGCCGAGCGGACCGACCAAGTCGAGCAGACCGCCGGGTTGCAGTTGACTGAGCAGGTCGGTGGAGTCACCCACCACCCGATAGAGCAGATCCAGTTGCCCGCTCTCCGTCTGTGCGTCATGCACAGAGATGGGGGTGCGCAGCAACGGTTCAAACCCGGGCCTAACCTTCACTTGCACAAACTGTCCGGGGCCAACATCCTGGGTCAACTGGGGCGCGTGCACCCGCAGGTGATAAAATCCTTTGTCCAAAACATTGTTAAAGACGATCTCGCCATTAGCGATCGCTGGCATGCCCAAACCCCCTATCCATCACCACTCGCCCTGACACCATGGTCAATATCGGCCTGCCGATCAGGGACTGACCGAGAAAGGGCGTATTCTTGCCCTGTGAGTGCAGGTCATCCGCCTGCAGGCTGTATTCCTCCTGCAGATCGATCACCGTCAGATCGGCAGGCGCTCCAACTGCCAAGCAGCCACTCTCTAGTCCCAGTATTTCAGCCGGCTGCCGCGTCATCGCCCTGAGCAAATCGATCAAAGACATCTGACCGCCCAGCACCATCTGCCGATAGCTGACGGCGAAGGCTGTCTCCAGACCGGAGAGGCCGAACGCGGCCTTGGCCAAAGGCAAATCCTTCTCCGCTGCGGCGTGGGGCGCATGGTCGGTGGCGATCGCGTCGATGCAGCCATCCGCCAGACCGGCGCAGACGGCCAGCCGATCTTGCTCAGTGCGAAGCGGCGGGTTGACCTTCGCCTGCCCCAGGAGCCCTGGCACAATCTCTTCGGTCAATGCCAGATGATGGGGAGTCACTTCCGCTGTCACCTTTAGCCCGCGTTGCTTAGCCCGCTTGACCAACTCCACCGTCTCAGCGCAACTGACGTGCGCCAAATGCAGATGCGCCTCGGCCAGCTCGGCCAGATAGATGTCTCTGGCCGCGATACCGTACTCAGCCGCCCCGGGAATGCCAGGGTCACCCACCAAACGACTGATTGCGCCAGCGTTGACGTTTCCACCGGCAGCCAAGTCGTGATCTTCCTCGTGTAGAATGACCGGCACCCCTAGTTTGCGTCCGGCCATGAGCGCCTCAAGCAGAATGCGGCTGTTCATCACCCCGCGCCCATCATCAGAAAAGGCGCAGGCGCCAGCGGCGCGGAGCGCTGCGTAATCCACCACCTGTTCTCCAAGAGAACCCTGGGTGATGGCGGCGATGGGCAGCACCTTCACTTGGGCGTCCTCCTGGATGCGCTGCAGCAAGTCCTGCAACACCGGCAGCGAATCGATCACCGGCTTGGTATTCGGCATGGCACAGATGGTGGTGAAACCACCGGCTGCGGCCGCGCGTGTACCGCTTGCGATCGTCTCCTTGTGTTCAAGTCCAGGCTCGCGCAGATGTACGTGCAGATCAATCAGGCCAGGCGCGAGCAGTAGACCGCCGAGGTCGATCACTTCGGTCTCCTCGGCTTGCGCAACAGTCTCACCGACGGCGACAATCAGCCCATCCTGAACCAGCAGCTCGCCGTGATAGAGGCGGCGGGCCTGCACATCGGCCAGCAGAGCATTGCGAAACAAGTAGTTCATCAAGTTCTCTCCCCTCTGCGAAAGGTCAGCAACAACAGCCTGTGGAAAACGGGTGGCAGAGCCACCCGTGATACCATCGCTATTTTGTTTTGGTGCTGGGCATCTGCTTGGCGACCGCTGCCTGATTCATCTTCTCCGGCAGCAACTGGTTGAGCAGCACGCCGACGATGGCGCCGAGGCCCATGCCCTTCAGGCTGTAGATCTCCAATCCGCTGATGCCAAGGATGATGATGGTGCTGGCGATCATCAGGTTGCGGGTGTCCCCCAGGTCGACCTGTTTCTCGACCAGGGTGCGGATACCGATGGCTGCGATCATGCCGAAGAGCAGGATGGTCACCCCGCCCATCACTGGCAGCGGCATGGTGGAGATGAATGCACCCACTTTCGGGAAGAGGCTGAAGATGAGCACGAAGATGGCCGCTGTGCGCACCACGATCGGGTTGAAGACCTTGGTTACTGCCAAAACGCCGATGTTCTCGCCGTAGGTGGTGTTGGGCGGCCCGCCGAGCAGTGCAGCCAGAGCGGTGGCGATACCGTCACCCCATAGAGTGCGGTGCAGACCGGGATCCTTGACGAAGTCCTGTCCGGTGGTGCGGCTGATGGTCAACACGTCACCAAGGTGCTCAATCATGGTCACAACCGCCACGGGAGCCACCATGGCGATGGCGCCAAGCTGCCAGTTGGCCGGATTGAGTAGGGTAGCGCCTGGATTGGTGAACATGGTCGTCAGATAACCGGGGAGAGCCGGCGCCCAACTGGTATTCTTCATAATGGTGAACAGGCTCTCACCGTTGCTGTTCAGGAACAGACCGAGCTCCGGAGAGCGCCAGTTGATGAACAGCGCGAACCCGTAGCCAGCCACGATGCCGACCAAAATCGGGATGATCTTGAACAGGCCTTTGCCGTAGTAGCTGACCGCAATCACCACCGCCAGCGTGAACAATGCGGTCGGCAGGTGAGCGATGGAGTAGTCACGGGCGACGCCAGCCAGTCCAAGGCCGATGGTCATGATTACCGGACCGACCACGACCGGTGGGAAGAAACGGTCGATGAAACCGATGCCGACCCGCTGAATGATCGCGCCAATTACCACATACACCAGGCCAGCGACGAACGCGCCAGAAAGGGCGCCCGTCAGCCCAAACTGTTCTTTGGCCGCGATCAGCGGGGCGATGAAGGCGAAGGAAGAGCCGAGGTAGGCGGGCACCCGGCCCTTGGTGATCAGTTGAAAGACGAGTGTGCCAAGTCCCGAGGTGAGTAGGGCAGTGGACGCATCCATGCCGGTGAGCATGGGCACGAGAATGGTGGCGCCGAACATGGCGAAAACGTGCTGAATCCCGAGTGGTAAGAGCCTCTGCAAGGGTACTGGTTCATACTGTTTCATGATGCGCTTGTCCCCTTTCTAAGCTAGCAAAATCCATAGTTAGGCGTGATGGGCTTCCTGCTCCATGATCAACACTTCGTCTTCGCCGTCGATTTCGGCCATGCGCACGGCAATCAACTCGCGGCGGGAAGTGGGCACGTTCTTGCCGACGTAGTCCGCCCGAATGGGCAACTCGCGATGTCCGCGATCCACCAGCACGGCCAACTGAATCATGCGCGGCCGTCCCAGATCGATCAGCGCATCCAGCGCCGCCCGTGAGGTGCGACCGGTGTAGAGCACATCATCCACCAGCACCACCACTTGATCCACGATGCCAACCGGCAGAGACGTCTGATGCACCACCGCCTGCTCCGTCTGGGTGGTCAGATCGTCGCGATAGAGTGTGATGTCCAGAATGCCGACCGGGACAGACACTCCCTCAATCTGTTCGATCGCCTTGGCCAGCCGCAGTGCCAGCGGCACCCCGCGCCGGCGGATTCCGACCAAGATCAGATTCTCCGTTCCCTTGTTCTTCTCGATGATCTCATGAGCGATGCGAGTGAGAGCCCGCGACATGGCAGTTGCGTCCATCAACCGAGTCTTCTCCTGATACTGCACTTGCTCACCCCCTGTTTTGATTCTGTAGGCAAAATAAAAGGGTCTTCCTGCAAGCAGAAAGACCCGAAACCGCAAAACTGACGGCCACGTCCCTTACTAGCCTCGCAGGACTAACTTAAAGGTTCGTGTTTAGAGTAACAAACGCAGTTCGATCTGTCAACGAGTTCGTGCGCCATCGCGTCGCAATCTGTCGAGCACTGTCTGGAAGTGCGCCGGCAGCGGCGCCTCGAACCGCAGGTCCTCGCCGGTCAAGGGATGCTGAAAGCTCAAACGGAAGGCATGTAGCAACTGCCCTGGCAGAGTGAAGGCAGATTTCTTCGGGCCGTAGACAACGTCCCCGACCACCGGGTGGCCCAAGTGAGCCAGATGTACCCGAATTTGGTGAGTGCGCCCGGTCTCCAGCCGCAAGTGCAACAGCGTGAACTGGCCAAATCGCTCCAGCACCTGCCAGTGGGTGACCGCTGGCCGACCACCGGTGACCACAGCCATCTGCTTGCGTAGCACCGGATGCCTGGCTAAGGGAGCGTCCACCGTCCCCCGCTCGGCCGCAAAGCCCCCGTGCACCAGTGCCTGATACTCGCGCTTAATCCGCCTCGCCTTCATATCGGCGGCCAGCTGCGAATGCGCCTGGTCGTGTTTGGCCACCACCAACAGGCCGGTGGTGTCCTTGTCCAGGCGATGCACAATTCCGGGGCGCATCACGCCGTTGATGCCGGAGAGATCCCCAACCTGATAGAGCAGTGCGTTGACCAGGGTTCCGCTCTGATTGCCCTGAGCCGGGTGGGTGACCATGCCTTGCGGCTTGTTCACAACCACGATGTCGCTGTCCTGATAAACGATCGGCACATCCAGCTTCTCAGCGCCGATCGCCAACGGTTCCGGTTCCGGCACGTTGACTTGCACCGCGTCCGATAGTTGCAGGCGAGTGCTGTTCCTGCCTGGCTTACAATTGACCAAGACGCGGCCCTCTGCGATCAGCTTCTGCGCATGCGACCTGGTCAACCCCAACGGCTGTTCTGCTAACCAAGCATCCAGGCGTTGCCCGACTCCAGATTCAGTCAAGCTCAGCTGATGAACTGGCACTCTGCCGCTCCCCCCGATCCATGGTCCAGATGCTCAGGCAAAGCAGACCGACACCGAGCACAATCGCGCTGTCCGCCAAATTGAAGACCGGGAAATAGGGGAACTCCAGGAAATCAACCACATACCCAAAGAAGAGGCGATCATAGAGATTGCCCAAAGCGCCGCCGAGCACCAAGGCGATGCCAACTCGTCCCCAAAGCCCCAATGCCTCGATGTGCTTCCGAAAGAAGAACAACGACACCAGCAGGGCGATGGTGACCGCCGCCAGCAGGAAAACCTGATTGCGAAACAGACCAAAGGCTGCCCCGGTGTTCTGCACATGCGTCAGTGACAAGATCCGACCGAGCAATGGCCGGCTGGACCATAGCGGCAGCTGCCTTAACACCAGTGCTTTGGTCAAGCGATCCAGCGTCCAGACAACCGCGGTGATGATTGCGTATAGCAACGAATTCCCTCCCAGAGCCCTAATCCAACGTTCTATCTGCAGGTAATGATACCATCTGCCCCGCTGAACCTCAACCCGCCTGCTGGCGTAACGCTACTCTTGGCGCGGCCGGATGCCGCCGTGTACCTCGCGCGAAGCCTCAGGGTCGGGCAACTCATCCACATCAAAGAGCACGCCGATGCGCTCGTCACTGTCCATGTAGGCATCGTCGTAGCTCTCCACTTGGCGGAAATCGCCCGGCGTGTTGGAGGTACCGAAACGCGCCACCGCCTGCCAGGTGTCTTCGCCGTCAAAACCCACGTTCTCATGCGGATCGTGATCGGTGAAGCTCTCCCGCAGCAGGTCATTCACCAGCGACTCTTCAATCGGCCGCGGGCGCGCCACGTCCTCTTCCTCTGCCTGGCAGTGGAGACAGCGGGCGGCAAACGGCATAGCCTGCAGGCGCTCCGCCGGGATCTCCCGGCCGCATTCGGTACAGCGTCCGAACTGACCGGTATCGATGCGACGCAAAGCGGCATCCACCTCCGCCAAGCGAATGCGCTGGTCTTCCCGGAGCGCAATGTCCTTCTCCCGTTCATATGTCTCGGTAGCGATGTCGGCCGGGTGGTTGTCATAGGCAGAAAACTCCACCGCCGATTCCCGGAGCGACTGATTCAACTCAAATTCCAAGTCATCCAGTGTGCGAGCGGTCTCTTCATGCATCCGCTGTAGCTCGCGCCGATATGCCTGCAATCGATCCTTGTGCATGCAGCAACCTCCTATCTGGCCATTTGCTGCTGCACCATCTTCACGAGCTCGGCAATGAAATCGCCAATCACCGGCAGGTTGAGAATAGCCAGCTTGCTCAAGAGAAGCAGCAGCAAACCTGCTAGTATTGTGCCCCCGATGGCGATTCCCACACCGCGTGCCACTCCAGCGATGAAATTGAGCCACATCAATCGCCAGGGCTGATTGAACAACTGAATATACTCGGCCAAGCGCATTCGCTCCAAATAGTAGGCGAGTTCCTCCACCTTGCCGTCTAGCTTTTTCAAGGTGCGGCCTTTGCTCGTCATCTGAACCACCTTCCGTTCCCACTGGTCTCCGCAGAATAAGATGTGCAACCTCCTGCGGCATTCGCTGCTAGCACTCTGTCAACCAAAAATCTGCCCTGCTGCCTCAAGCCTCAGTCCACAGCGACTCGAAAAGTTGCGGACCTCAACAAAGCGATTCTTGCTTGTCAAGAATCGGCTTGTACCGCAGCAACTTGAGAAGCTGCGATCTCTGGTGTCAATAGGCCCTGCATCGTGTTGTTTGAGACTTGCCGTCCCGTTAGTTGCTACGCGTAACCGCCCTTATTGTTCCCGCAAATGGCGGATGTTGCTATAGCATATTGTCCGTTGCCACAAAACTACGCTGTGCCAAGTCAGACTACGACGTAGCGCCAAACCTGAGTCCAGCCTAGTTATGGACTGACCTACAAACCATCATCTGGCCTTGGCTTGACCCCGATCCCAATCGCCGGAAACAGACGAGGCTGGAGGACGAATCCCCAGCCTCGTTACCAAGGTTGCTACTCTAGGAAGAAGACCGCACCCGCTCTACGGCTGCCTTGGCCAACAAGCCGGTGGAATCCAATACCGGTACAGCGACATCGCCGTCTGCTAGCACCAAGGGAATCTCGGTGCAACCGGCAATGATCGCGCCAGCGCCCCTCGAGATCAGCCGGTTGGCGACCTGCTGTGCCTTCTGGCGCAAGTCCTCGCCCCGGAAACCTGCCTTCACCCCATCTGGAGCATAGATGATCTCCATCACCTGATCTTGATCTTCGTCAGTCGGCACCAGCGGCACCAACCCGACTGCCTCCAGCGCCTGATGATACAGGCGGTTCTGCAATGTGCCGGAAGTTGCCATAATGCCGACGGCCGCGCCGGGCGCCAACAGGCCTTTGGCCACGGCAGCTACGTTGTCGATCATGCTCAGGATGGGTACTCCCACAGCTTGCTGCACGGCGGGAGCAAAGTAGTGTGCCGTATTGCAGGGGATGATCAGAAAACTACAACCGGCCGCCACCAGGCGCTTAGCGCAAACGATCAGTTCATCGGTCGGATCAACCCCCTGCCCGAGAAAGAAAGCGGTGCGGTCCGGAATCTGAGGGTTGTTATCGATGATCACGTGCAAATGCTCCTGATCTCTGCTCGCACCAGTGCTGTCGATGATTTTCTGAAACAGGTCGCAGGTGGCCTGCGGCCCCATTCCTCCCAGCACCCCGATAATCTGCTTGCTCAATTGTTTGCCTCCTCTGTCAGGCCAAACGACCAGGCGTCGTCTCCAAGTTGTCCCAATCGTCATCGCCAAGCATCTCCAACTGGGCTTTCAGCATGCTGGACAGCCTGGCCCGGAAGACTTCTGCCTGCTTGCGCAGGTCGTCCACTTCCGAGGTCATGCGGCGCACCTTGGCGATGGCTTCATCCACCATGCGCTCTGCCTTCAACTCGGCCTCTTTGGTGATCAACTGGGCTTCGCGTTTCGCCGCCGACTTGACTTCCTCCGCTGTCTCTTGGGCAACCACCAAGGCGTTGTGCAGTGTCTGCTCCAGATGGTGATAGTGTTCCAGTTTGTCGGCCAGGGAGACTGCCTTATCCTTGTTCTCAGCGTTCTCCCGCAGCAAGAGCTCAATGTCTTTGATCACCTGATCAAGGAACTCGTCCACCTCATTGCGGTCATATCCGCGCAAGACAGTGCGGAACTCTTTGTTATGGATGTCCAAAGCAGTGATTGACATATTATTGCCCTCCCCTTCAATCAGATCAATGTCTGTAGACTGTAGAACACCAGTACAACCACCACAGGAGAAAGATCGATCTCCATGTCGCCGAGCGCAATTGGGCGAATCACCCGCCGCACCGGCACGAGTATCGGCTCGGAAATGCGGTGCACCGTTCTGCCCACCACACTGTTCCCCAAAGGAGGGATGAACTCTGCAACTGCTCGCAGAATGAACAACCAGAGAATCAGCTCAATGACCGCCCGGATGGTTGCTGCCATTTATAGCCCCCCAGTTTTGCGAGGCTTGCTCTCCACCGCAGCAACGGCACCCATCTCTTCGTCCAGCAGATTGTTGATGTCTACGTTGGTGGGTGCAAACAGAAAGATCAGCTCACTCACTCGTTGACTACGCCCGCCGAGTGAGTAGGCTGCACCACTCAGGAAGTCCAGAATACGCATACGCGCCTTCGGCTCGGCAGCCTCCAGATTGACCACCACTGGCCGCTTTGCCCGCAACTGATCAGCAACTTGCTGTACATCATCGTAGGAGCGCGGACCGAGCACAACTAGCTTCAGATTCTTGGCCGGCTGCAACTCGACCACGTTCGGCTTGAACCTGGGCGCAGCCAAAGGTTCAGCCACATCCAGCTCATCCTCCACCGCTTCCGCGTCATCCGCGTCCTCTACATCCTCAAAACCCAGCCAGTCCAATAGCTTGCCCCAGAGCTTCATTGCTTTACCTCCTCCCGAAAATAGCGGTACCAATGCGTACCATGGTGGCACCTTCGGCGATGGCCACGCGAAAATCGTTGGACATGCCCATGGAAAGATGCTGCCAACGGTACTCATCTGCCAACCGGTCAAACAGTTGCCGCATCTGCCGGAAATAACCGCGTACTTCTTCTGGATTGTCGGCATAAGGAGCAACTGTCATCATTCCATGCAGGTTCACATGCGGGCACTCTTGTACCACAGTCTGAACGAAGTCCGACACCTCGCCGAGAGCCAGTCCAGATTTGCTGGCTTCGCGGGCAACATTCACTTCCACCAGACAGTGTGCCTGCAACTGCAATTTCTCTGCCCGCCTGTCCAATTCCTGCGCTAAATTGAATCTGTCCAGCGAATGAATCAACTTCACCCGCGGCAAGATGTACTTCACCTTATTAGTCTGCAGCGAACCGATCAAATGCCAGTTCACCTCACGCTCGGCAAGCGCTTCCATCTTACCCAGCGCTTCCTGCACGCGGTTCTCACCCAGTTCAGAGAGCCCCGCGTCAATCGCTTCAGCCACCCGCTCAGCGGCCACCGTCTTGGTTACGCCGATCAGCGTGATTTCAGCCGGATCGCGTCCTGCCTCCGTCGCCGCCCGAGCAACGGCAGCTCGTACCTGCTGCAGCCGTTCTGCCAATTCACTCTGCACTAACTCACTTCCTCAGTCGAGATGAGACATCCTCGCCGTCGGTCAAACCAGCCGGATTAGTGACCACAGTTGCCCCTGGATTGAGACCGGTGACAACCAGACTGCTCTTGCCGGTTTCACGCACGACGACTGTCTGGGGCTTGACCACTGTGCCGTCCAGCAAGAAGACTTGATTGCCCGTTTCGTCACTGACGAGAGCACTCTTCGGAATCTGGCACAGCACTTCGCCCTTAGTATGTAACGTCACGTCCAGAAAACGCGGCATTTCGGTCTCCGGAGGCAGGCTGATCTTGAGCAGGCACTGGTCCGTGCCCAGTTGCTGGCTTGGTTGTAGAGTTGCCGGCCAGTCACCGGCCGCTCCGACGGTGTTCACCTGCACTGCTAGCTCTGACCAGCCCTGAATCGTCGGCAGCGCCCCGCCGGGTAGGCTGACCAGAAGATGCGTGTCCTTGCTGGTGGATACCTTGAAAACCGGTTGACCGGCGGCGATAGCTGTCTCAGCGGTTACTGAGTAGTTCGTGATCTTGGTCTCCTGCAGATTGCCAAACAGAGAGGGGCTCAGGTTAGCCGAATTGGCCATCTGCTCCAGCCCGTCCACCTGGAATGAGATCCGGCCATTGGCTGGGGAAAAAATAGGCACGACCGCCTGCTCCCGCCGTGACTCCAATTCGGCCCGCTGCTCCTCCACTGAGTTCTCACTCTGCAGCAGCAACAGCCTGTCCTGTTGCAGTTTGGCCACCTCTTTGCCGCGGTTGTTCAGCGAACTATACAGCTCGCGGTAACTTGACACTTCTCGCTCGTGCAAGGCCGCACGGTAATCGTCCATCAGAGTCTGTAAAGCTGTCTCCGCTTGCAGCAATTTCTGATCAAGCTGCGCCAACTCGGTGGCTCCAGTATCGTCGGGCTTGGTGGCGCTCTGTTGATCCAGCTTGGCCAGCCCTTCCTCGATACTCGCAAGCAGTGACTTATCTACCAACTCCACCACTCGCTGGCCGGTCGTAACTTCGGCTCCTTCAGCCACCAGCGGGTTGGCCTTGCCTGGCTTGTCCGCCAATATGACAGTCTCCTGCCTGAGCACGACCGCCTGAGCAGCGATGCCGCTGGTATCGGGAACTTGCTTTGCTTCGGCCGTGCGCACGTACTTATCCGCTGCAAATAGCGACGCGGTGTAGCGATAAGCGCCTTTGGCAGCAAAGGTGAACGCCCAGATGAAAGCCGCCAACACGGCCAACATGAACAGCCGCTTGAACAGCTTCTTCGGCTTGAACTTCTTTCGTTTCCTCACTTTAGCCACTGGTCTCATCTCCGTTGCCGCTTTGTTGCAGGAGTACTTCTCTGCCAGTACCCGTAAATCCTGCCTTGGCAGGCGGTATTAGGCCGATCGTGGCGACCAACCGACCGGTATTGCCGCGGTCGCGGCGATGCGAGTAGAAGTGTTCGGCATCGTCATGCGTGCAGACTCCGGAGAGATGAATGTTCTCCGGCCGCAAACCGGCAGCCAGCAGCAGCAGTTTATTGACCTGGGGAAGGTCCAGATAAGACTGGCCGGGAGCCGAGCTAGCTGTCACCGCAGATTGCCAGTCTATGGGCATCTGGCGCACAGCGCTGAGCACCGGCTCATCCACCAGATAACAGCAACTTCCTACACCGGGGCCAATGCAGGCCTCGATGTTTGCCGGAGAGATGTGTAGCTCGGTTACCATCAGTTGCACTGCCTGCTGCACGATGCCGCCGACAGTGCCCCGCCACCCTGCATGAACGGCACCGACTGCCCGCGGTGACCGGCAAAGCAGCAGGATCGGCAGGCAATCGGCCACCACCACGTGCAGGGCCAGACCGGGTGTGGCGGTGAGCACTCCATCCGTTTCACTGACTGTTCCGCCATGCGTGGCGACCGCCACCTTCGTCCCATGCACCTGGTTGAGATATACTTGCGGCCAGTCCTCAATCCCCAGCGCTTGCTGCCAGAGTTGCCGATTGCGATCCACGCGTTCAGCGCTGTCCAGGGCCTTGCCAAAATTCAGGCTGGATTGAGGGCCCTGACTGACGCCCCCCTTGCGGGTGGACCAACCGTGCGTCAGCCAGGGAAGGTCTGCCCAGGCGGGCAGCACCAAACGGGGCGCAGCGGCCGCTTCGTCAAGTACCAGTTGACCGAACTGGCGCATCGCGCCACCTCCTAACAAGAATGCAAGTAACCGCCACCCCGGAGCACGCCCACAGGGGGAACGGCGCAGCCGCGCGGGCAAGCGGAAGCGGTCAAAGGATAGCCGCATTCCGGGCAGTGCCGCTCGGCGAAATCGGCTGCAAACACCACGTTCGGCGGGGCCGCGTCCGGCAGTTCTGCGGAAACGAACTGACCGCCGAGGAAATGCGTGGACGGAGCAGCCGGGCTGTACCTTGCCAACTCTGGCCAGAGCGTCCTGGCCAGAGGGAAAGTCTGTTTATCGGCATCCAGGAAGCGCCTGGCCGCTGTCTCGCTGGCCACCTGACTGATAGTCAGGCGCAGGGCATAGTGTTCACGCCAATGCTCGATAATACGCAGTTGCAGTTGCGCTAATTCCTCTTCTTCCAAAGCGATCGCGCTGCCAAAGCGCAGCTTGGCCACCTGCAGCGCCTCGGGCAAACCCACCGGCACTAGGCTGAGTTGACTGGCCTGCAGCACTTGCTTCACACCCTGCTCTTCTGCCGATTCGGCCGTGACGAGGCCGGGAAGCAGTAGGGGAAGGTCCCACTCCGGCAAGGCCGACAGCACTTCATATCGATGCACCAACTGACGCACTGCCAAACTGAGCGAAGCGTCTATCCCGGACCAGAAATCGCTGCTACTGACCGCCTCTAGGGCGATGCGCGGCAGGTTGACAAACGTACGCGCCAGCATAGCTGATTCGCCTGCCTGCAGACGCAGCCCGCTGGCAAATACGGGACTGCGCTGACCGCCGACCAGCATCAGGCTGGGGTTGCCCCGCTCACGCGCCAGGCGACGAGCGACCGGTAACAGGCTATCGCCCCATTGTTCCTGGGAGAGCTGCAACAACACCTGCGGCGAAATAACCAGTGCTCCCGAGGGCAGGCCGTCCTGAACAGCATTCAGCAAAGCTTCCGTCAACTCCCGACCGACAGCGGAACGATCCAGACCCACACTGACAGTCACCGGCATCACTCGCGGCCCGCCAATAGAGCGGGCTAGATCGAAGTCGGCCAGCAGTTGCTGTACTTCTGAGCGGATCGCTGCTGGTTCGGGAACAATAGCCAGCGAGGCGACTGCCTGATCCACATCGCGGAAAAGCAACTCCCCGATCATCTCATTCTGAGCCAACAGCACTACCCGCCCCATCATCCGCACTAACTCGGTCAGCGTCTTGACGGGAGGCAGAAAGGTGCGGCCCAGGCGGATGCCATGCCGCGTCAGGGCTACCGGTTCCACGACGCATGCCGCCACCGAGAGCGAGTATTCGGCCATTTGGTCGATGTGCATCGCTCCCCGTTGGTGAGCCGTGGCAAACTCGCGCGGCAACAGACTGTGCAACGTGTATTGCTCGCTGGCGGCAAGCGCAATCCGGCGAAGCTTGGAGGAAGGGGTGGACACATCCAGCAGATCAGCGCCACTCTCCTGCAGCACCTCACTGACAGCGTCCATCAGCTCGCTCTTCTGCTCCCGGATGCGGGTGCGACGGTTGCGGTAGAGTATGTAGGCTTTGGCGGTGCGAGCATGCCCATGCTCGATTAGCACCTTTTCCACCAGGTCCTGGATATGCTCCACCTGCGGTTGCCCAGCATCCGGCAGAGACTGGCTCAAGAGATGGATCACCTGCCCGGCCAGGAACTCCGCCTGACGTCTGTCTTCGCCGCCAACGGCCTTCGCGGCGGCAAAAATGGCGTCAGCGATTTTCTCAGCATTGAACGGCACCACCCTGCCGTCTCGCTTTGCTACCCACTCAATCATGCTGCTGACCGAGCAGTCGGTCCAACTCCTGCCGGAGTTGCAGAATATCGGTGAACGGGCGATATACCGAGGCAAAGCGCACATAGGCAACCTCATCCACACCGCGCAAGCGATCCATCACCATTTGACCGATGCTCTGCGATTCCACTTCCGGGCAGAGCCGGTTGCGCAGATGCTGCTCAATTTCGTTCGCTATCTGCTCCAGGACCGTGGCGCTCACCGGCCGCTTTTCACAGGCCTTGTAGAGGCCAGTCAGGATCTTGCTGCGGTCAAACGCCTCCCGGCGGCCATCCTTCTTGATCACCATCAAAGGCAGCTCCTCAATCTTCTCGTATGTGGTAAAGCGGCGGCCACACTCGATACACTCCCGCCGGCGGCGGATGGCGCTGCCCTCTTCCGTGGGGCGGCTGTCCACCACCCGACTGTCCTGGTGCGAACAGAAAGGACATCTCATTCTGGGCTACCCCCTCTCCAATGTGGGTATTCATTATTAGTCTACTAAATGTTGTGCAGAGGCGCTAGTACGGCGTCAAGTCTCAAACCAAAAGTCAAGCTAGCCTGCAACCTACTGGGCTGAGACTTGACGCCACACTAAAGTTTTCGGTTAACCGAGCACTAAAGCGGCATCAAGTCTCAGACCATAGAATGCAAACCCTCTAGCCAGTTGGACCGAAACTTGATGCCGATTGGAAGATCCCACTCGAGACGGGAGAGAGGTAACTGGGGAAGCAGAAGGGGGCTTCAGCCGCGGCTGTAGCCCCCTTCGTAAGCGGATGCCAGATTTTCCAACTCGACCAGGATAACATCCTCGCCGATTTTGATCACTTGCTCCCAGGGAATGTAGACTTCGCTTTCACGACCGAAGATCCCTAGAACCTTCGTTTGTCCGGGCACGATCAAGCCCTTGACGCGCCCAACCTCAAGGTCGATGTCCAAGTCACCGATCAGGCCCAGGCGCCGACCGTCCAGAACATTCACCACTTCGCGCATGCGCAGCTCCGTGACCCTGAGCATTCGACCCCCTCCTATCCATATCAGTATATGGATAGAGTCGGGCAAAAAGACCTGCTGCAGGCAAGAACTGGCGCCCTATCAAAGAGCATCTACAGACGGACACCCTATTGACGCTCGCGGGCCAACCAGGAGCGGACTCCGCCCCACCACTCAAACAGCCAGCTGCGGATGACGAAGGTGTTGGCTGCAGTTTGCTGTTCTGGGCGGCAGACTTCGCTGGTCAGGCAGAGCGGTGGAAAAACCACGCACCACCAATTGCGGCCTTCGCCGGCCCCAAGCGTGACATTGAGTGCCTGGTAACGGCCAGCCGGAAGAGTGAAGGTGCCGTAGTGCTTGGCCGGGAAGTTGAACTGACCGATCTGCAGGCTCGCACCATAGGTCTCACCTTGCTGCTCCAATGATGTCTCAGCAATGGCCGTCAACTGCGTCAGATTAGCCTTGATAATCGTGACCGCATCATCACGCTCTGCGACTCCGCGGAGCAGTGGCTCCAGATAAGCCAGTAGTTCATCCCGCACCCGAATCTTCGCCTGCTGGTCGCGCAGGCTTTCCGAGTTGGCCAGCACATGCAGCCGAACCAGCGTGGGCAGCTCCTCGGAGGCCTTGGCCTCGGTGATAGGCGACAGCAAACAACAGATCACCAACATACAGACCAAAGAAGACCGCTTCAACGAATTCGCCTCCCGATTTAACCTATCCTATGACAATCTAGACCCGTTCTTTGTTGCTTTCCTTTTCAGCAATCAGTTTGCGCATATGCTGCAGCGCTGCCTTCTCCAGGCGCGACACCTGCGCCTGGGAGATGCCGATCTCCTCGGCCACCTCCATCTGAGTCTTGCTGGCGAAGAAACGCAAGGAAAGAATCAGCCGTTCGCGCTCGCTCAGTTTGTCCATCGCCTCACGCAAGGCGATGCCTTCCACCCAGGTACTGTCCTGATTTTTCTCATCCTTGATCTGATCCATGATGTAGATAGGGTCGCCGCCCTCCTGGTAAATCGGGTCAAACAGCGACACCGGCTCCTGAATGGCATCGAGGGCAAAGACCACGTCTTCCCGCGGCACGCCCAGCTCGGCAGCGATTTCCTGCACGGTTGGCTCGCGCGAGTTGCGATTGACCAGGGTGTCGCGCACCTGCAACGCTTTGTAGGCGATGTCCCGCAGCGAACGACTGACGCGAATCGGATTGTTGTCCCGCAAGTAACGGCGGATTTCGCCGATGATCATTGGCACCGCATAGGTGGAGAACTTCACATTCTGGGACAGATCGAAGTTGTCGATGGCCTTCATCAGGCCGATGCAGCCGACTTGAAATAGGTCGTCTACGTATTCTCCGCGATTGTTGAAGCGTTGAATGACACTGAGCACCAATCGCAAGTTGCCCATCACCAAGCGCTCACGGGCGCTCTCGTCACCGCTCTGCAGGCTGGTGAACAGCTCTCTCATCTTCTGGTTGCCGAGCACCTGCAGCTTGGATGTATTGACCCCACAGATCTCTACCCGATTCATGGTCCCTAACCTCCCTGCTGTCCAACCACTATTCTGCATTATCACCGCGGCGCTTTTGATCTATACCTGACATGGAGGAAGTTGACAGCCGCTGGAGCGTTGGGGACGGACCTTTTTGACTCATGTGAGGCAATGGCAAGGGGAGCGGGGAAACGAGCAGGGGTATCCCTTCTCCACCGCGCCGTTCAGTCAGGCTGGTCGCGCCGCCACACCTGTCTGCCACTGCGAGAATAATGTAATGAGCTCGACTCAGCCGGGGTCCAGCAAAACTCGCCGCGCGCGGTTCATAGAACAAGCGCATCACTCTGGCGCTCCGGCGGTGCTTCAGTCTCGCTCTTGCGCTCAGGGCGGCTCAAACAGTTGCTGGACCTGTTCCGGCCTCGCTCGCTCATCTGATTTGGGGCAGCCAATGCGTGGCTTGCGCGAACCAAGCCTACCCTCCGGCGCGTTAGCTTGCTGTTGACACTTGACGACACCCCTTCAATCCAGAAGTCTGTTAAAGAACGTCATCCTGAGAGCAGCGAAGATTCTGTCCCGGTCTCTTCGGTAAAGGTCAACAGAAGCGTAGAACCTCATACTCGCGTGCGCGTGCGGGGTGGGCGACACAAACAAGCGACAAGTTGGCGGCAGGTTCCAATAGAGAGAGCGAGGAGGCGGAAGGACAAGCGGCAGCAACTGAAACTCGGCAGGACTACTGGGTCCCTGCGATAGCGAGCCATGCCACCAGACAACTAGGTACCTCTCACTCTTGCCAGATTTGCTGCCGCCCTTCCGCCGACGAGCTCATTCAAAAGATCGCCACGCAGTCGCGGTTTGTGCGCCTCACCCCGTCAGCACCCGCTGCATGGGCGACTGGAAGACAAGACTCTTCGTTGCACTCAAGTTGACAAGCAAGGCGCGATGCCACGCAGTCGCGGTTTGTGCGCCTCACCCCGACGTCCTGTGTTCCCTGCCCCGAAGCTGTGGGCAAGGAAAAGGGGCGGTTCAGACTCGAGTCTGAAC
>JAEZJZ010000045.1 GCA_023436245.1 Bacillota bacterium
TCTTGGGTCCTGCTATTGGCCCTGCAAACTGGCGGGCGCGGCAGTGCCCGCGCCCTTTTCTTGAGGTCTGCTTGTAGCTTGTCAGTGCGCCGTTCCGGCAGCTATTGACATAAGATTGGCCCTGTGATAACTTATTTGAGTAACCTAAGACTAGTATCCCAAGCAGGAAGTGAGGTGCCCCACACATGCGTGTAGGCATTACGTTGGCTTGTGTAGAGTGCAAACAGCGCAACTACCGTACCAGCAAGAACAAGAAGAAGAACACTGACCGCATTGAGCTGAAGAAATACTGCAAGGTCTGCAAGAGTCACACCGCTCATCGTGAGACCCGTTAACAATCCCCAGGGGGTGAATAGGCATGGGTTTTGTGGCAAGAATTGCAGATAGCGGACGCAATCTAATCAAGTTTTTGGGCGATGTTCGCGTGGAACTGAAACGTGTGGTTTGGCCGAGCCGCCGCCAGACCGCGGTGTATACCGCGGTGGTTTTGGCAGCTTGCGCCTTTGTCAGCGTTTTGCTCTACGTTGTTGACACCTCGATCAGCTACTTGTTCAGGTGGCTGCTTGGCCTGTAATTGCGTCGCTCATCAACCGAGTCAAAGGGGGGCAGGGGCCTTCGGCCCCGACGCGAGCATGGAAAGAAATTGGTACGTCGTTCACACTTATTCCGGATATGAGAATAAGGTGAAGACCAACCTGGAGAGACGCGTACAGTCCATGGAGATGGAAGACAAGATCTTCCGTGTCATCGTGCCCATGGAAGACGAGGTTGAGACGGCAAGAGACGGCAAGAAGAAGGTCGTCAAGAAAAAGGTTTTTCCCGGGTATGTCCTGGTGGAGATGATTGTCACTGATGATTCCTGGTATGTCGTGCGTAACACGCCCGGCGTTACCGGCTTTGTGGGTTCGGGAACCAAGCCAATTCCTCTGGAAGATCACGAAGTGAGGCAAATTCTGCGCCAAATGGGCGGGGAGGCAGCTCGCGTTCGTATTCAATTCCAGACTGGTGAATCGGTTCGGATTATCAATGGTCCATTCCAGAACTTCGCCGGCATTGTCGAAGAGGTAAATCACGATAGACAGAAGGTTAAGGTGCGCGTATCACTCTTCGGACGTGAAACTCCCGTGGAATTAGACTATACTCAGGTCACCAAACTCTGAGTATTTCGAAGCCGATCAACAACATTCGCAATACCTAGGGTATTGCTGTTGTGATGGGCTTCGCATCATGAAACAAGGGAAAGGGAGGTGGACGTCTTGGCTAAGAAGCTAGTTAAAGTCGTCAAGTTGCAGTTAGCTGCAGGCAAAGCAACTCCCGCTCCACCGGTTGGACCTGCCCTGGCTCAGACTGGCATCAACATGATGGGGTTCTTGAAAGAGTTTAATGAGCGGACATCCAAACAGATGGGATTGATCATTCCGGTAGAGATTTCTGTCTATCAGGATCGGTCTTTTACGTTCATTATGAAGAGCCCTCCGGCAGCCGTTCTTTTGAAGAAGGCAGTCGGAATCGAGTCTGGCTCGGGTGAACCGAACCGTAAGAAGGTTGCCACGATTACTCGGGATAAGGTGCGGGAAATTGCCCAAACTAAAATGCCCGATCTGAACGCGGCATCTGTGGAAGCGGCCATGCGCATGATTGAGGGCACTGCCCGCAGCATGGGGATTACTGTAGTAGACTAAGGACAGAAGCCGATAGTTGCGCTGCAACTATCGCTTCTGTTGCTCTAAGCAACACATTCGTGTTGTACTACGGAGCAAGCTGATAGTTGCTCCGCAAGCTATGTGTGGGAGGGTTATCCCGCTAACACCACAGGAGGTGCGAATATGCCGAAGTCTGGTAAGAAGTATCAGGATGCCTTGAAGCAATTTGACCGCGCACAGCTCTATGACGTACGTCCGGCTGTCGAATTGGTGAAGCAAATTGCTCCGGCAAAGTTTGACGAGACTGTTGACATGGCGGTTAAGCTTGGCGTAAACCCCAAGCACGCTGATCAGCAGGTTCGTGGCGCTGTCGTTTTGCCGCATGGTACTGGCAAGACGGTGCGCGTGTTGGTTTTCGCCAAGGGTGAAAAGGTGAAGGAAGCCGAGGTAGCTGGCGCTGATGTCGTCGGTGCTGAGGACATCATTCAGCGAATTCAGGAAGGCTGGCTCGAGTTCGATGTGGCCATTGCCACTCCGGACATGATGGGTTTGGTTGGCCGCCTCGGTCGTGTGCTCGGCCCCAAGGGCTTGATGCCTAACCCGAAGACGGGTACAGTCACCATGGATGTGGCCAGAGCCGTACAGGAGAGCAAGGCCGGTAAGATTGAGTATCGCGTTGATCGCGCTGGTATCGTGCACGCTCCCATCGGTAAGGTCTCATTTTCTGCCGACAAGCTTGAACAGAACTTCCAGGCGCTGATGGATGCCTTGGTTAAGGCAAAGCCCTCGGGAGCAAAGGGACAGTACGTGCGCACCATCACGCTTTCTTCCACGATGGGTCCTGGTGTACGCATCAGCCCGGCTCGCGCAACTGCTCCGGCAGCGCAGCAATAGGCGTTGTCGGCTGTTGACTTGACCTGGTGCCTTTGATATACTTCAACCTGTGCCGTAGACAGCAGGTGTCCTCTCGGACCTAAGCTACCTGCCGAGGCGAAGCCAACTAGTGAACTGTGTTTTTTGTTTGCTAAGGCCTTCGCTTGTCTGCGGAGGCCTTTTTGGTTCCCCAAGCAGGGCACAACCCACAGAGTTGCTGAAGGTACAAGCCGATTCTTGACAAGCAAGAATCACTCTATTGAGATCGCAACTCTACGAGTTGCTGAAGGTACAAGCCGATTCTTGACAAGCAAGAATCACTTTATTGAGGTCGCAACTCTACAAGTTGCTGAAGGAGGTGGGAACAAAACTATGAGCATTACTCGCAATGCAAAAGAAGCCGCTGTGCAGGAGTTGGTAGAGAAGCTCGGTCAAGCCCAGGGCGTTGTCCTGACTGACTATCGTGGCATCAGTGTGAACAAGATGAGCGACCTCCGTCGGCAGTTGCGGCAAGCAGGCGTTGAGCTGAAGGTAGTGAAGAACACCTTGGCCAAACGCGCAGCAGATGAACTCGGCATTGCCGGTCTCGATCAATACTTGGAGGGCCCGACGGCTCTAGCCTACAGTTTGACCGACCCGGTGGCGCCAGCCAAGCAGATTTCTGAGTTCATCAAGGCCAGCAAGATCTTGGAGATTAAGGCTGGTTTGGTTGAAGGCAAGGTCATCTCGGCCAGTGGTGTGCAGGCGCTAGCAGATCTGCCGGCACGCGAGGTGTTGATTGCACAGGTGGTGGGCACAATGGCCGCTCCGCTGTCTGGATTCCTCAATGTGCTGCAAGGACCGATGCGCAAGCTCGGTTATGCGCTGGAAGCTGTGCGTAAGCAAAAGGAAGCCTAATCTCGGTCCTCGAAATCCAGGACTGATCCACTTAAGGAGGGTAATAATCAATGAACAAGGAACAAATCCTAGAAGCAATCAAGGGTATGACTGTACTCGAGCTCGCTGAGCTGATCAAAGCTCTCGAGGAAGAATTTGGCGTCAGTGCCTCCGCTCCGATGGCTATGGCCATGCCGGTTGCCGGTGCTGCTGCTCCTGCTGCCGAAGTTGAAGAGCAGACCGAGTTTGACGTCGTGCTCGTCGCCGCTGGCGACAAGAAGGTCAACGTGATCAAGGTTGTTCGTGAGATCACCGGCCTTGGTCTGGTTGAGTCCAAAGCACTGGTTGACGGCGCTCCGAAGGCCATCAAGGAAAAGGTCAGCAAGGAGAACGCTGAGTCCTACAAGGCGAAGCTCACCGAAGCTGGCGCTACCGTCGAAATCAAGTAGCATACCAGGCTTTACGGCCCGCGGTATTCCATCTTTGGAATGCCGCGGGCTTTGCTCTACTAGAAAAGGCACCCCTGCCTCAGGGTGCCTTTTCAGTGCACAAAAAGACAAGGGGTCAACCCCCTTGTTCTTAAGGTACAAGCTGATTCTTGCCAGCAAGAATCACTTTATTGAGAGCGCAACTCTGCGAGTTGCTGAGGTACAAGCTGATTCTTGGCCAGCAAGAACCACTTTATTGAGAGCGCAACTCTGCGAGTTGCTGAGGTACAAGCTGATTCTTGGCCAGCAAGAACCACTTTATTGAGAGCGCAACTCTGCGAGTTGCTGAGGTACAAGCTGATTCTTGACAAGCAAGAATCACTTTATTTAGAGCGCAACTCTGCGAGTTGCTAGAGGTACAAGCTGATTCTTGACATGCAAGAATCACTTTATTTAGACCGCAACTCGTAGAGTTGCTAGAGGTACAAGCCGGTTCTTGGCTAGCAAGAACCGGCCTTATTCAGTAGGTGTTGGGTCCTACTTAACTTCACTGGCCATCTGCTTGAGGCAATCGCTGCAAATGTTCTTTCCGCGGTAGTTAACCACGTCTTCCGCGTTGCCGCAGAAAATGCAAGCCGGCTCATATTTCTTGAGGATGATCTTTTCGCCGTCGACGTAGATCTCCAAGGAATCCTTCTCGTCGATACCCAATGTGCGACGCAGTTCGATCGGGATAACTACACGACCCAACTCGTCCACTTTGCGAACAATACCGGTAGACTTCATCTTTCTCCCTCCTTTGCGACAAGGTTCGACAAAATACCCCCATAAGCACTATACCAACAATGCCAATAGCTGTCAACAATAATGTATACAAAATGTCGACCTTCTGAATAGCAGTTTTTGGGCTAGATGCTGTGCATAGTTATTCGCCATCTTCTTGATCATAGCACGATCCCGCATATTGTCAATAGATTACAGTTCGCTAGTCTAAAATTGGTGGGCAAAAAACTAGTTACGTGGTTAAGGTAATTCTGGGGCAGAACCGTGCCCTTGGTTGATAGCTTATGTGTGGAGAGTAATACCGTCCAGGACCAAATCGGTGTTCGTGATCGAGCTAAGGGTGCCTTTCGCCGACCCGGTTTGACATTGATCGGACGCCATGGTACACTTTTGTCTAAGTATTAGATTGACAGTGGCGATGATGGAAAGAGTAGCCGCCAAGGCCGTTCCAGCAGAGAGCCGGGTGAGGTGAAAGCCGGCGGAGGGGCAAGCGGGGAAGATGGCTCCGGAGCCGGGCAGTTGAACCTCAGGCAAGACTGCCCCGCCGTCTGGCGATAACAGCTGGCTAATGCAGCCGATGAGGCCGGGCAACCGGCGAAACAGGGTGGTACCACGGACCCCCGTCCCTGACTTGGGACGGGGGTTTTTGTGTTCCCATTTAACTGCAAGTAAGGAGGAGAAATCACGAATGAGCAAACCAACCTACTATCTGACCACGCCACTCTATTACACTAGTGGTCAATTGCACATTGGGCATGCCTACACTTCCGTCATCGCCGACACCCTAGCGCGCTACAAGAGGCTGCGGGGCTACGATGTTTGCTTTCTCACTGGCACTGATGAACATGGCCTGAAGGTGCAGAAGAATGCCGAGGCTGCCGGTAAGACCCCCAAGCAGTTCGTGGACGACCTGGTTGCCAGTATCAAGGATCTTTGGCAACTGCTCGACGTCGACTACGACATTTTCATCCGCACTACCGACCCGATGCATACAAATGCAGTAGAACGAATTTTCAGTCGATTGTACGAACAAGGGGATATCTACAAGGGCGAGTACCAGGGTTGGTACTGCATGCCCTGCGAGGCATTTTGGACAGATCTGCAGCTCAAGGATGGAAAATGTCCAGACTGTGGGCGGGAGGTGCAGTGGGTTACTGAGGAGAGCTACTTCTTCCGCCTCTCCAAGTATCAGGATCGTTTGCTGCGGCACATTGAGGAGAACCCCGACTTCATCCAGCCTGTCTCTCGCAAGAACGAGATGATCAACAACTTCCTGAAGCCGGGCTTGGAAGACTTGGCAGTGTCTCGCACCACCTTCACCTGGGGGGTGCCCGTGCCCTTTGATCCGAAGCATGTGATCTATGTCTGGATCGATGCGCTCAGCAACTACATCACCGCGCTCGGCTATGGTCAGGATGATCCCCGGTTTGAGCGTTACTGGCCGGCGGATTTGCACCTGATGGGCAAAGAGATCGTCCGTTTCCACACCATCATCTGGCCGATTCTGCTCATGGCCCTGGACCTGCCCCTGCCCAAGCAGGTGTTTGGCCACGGCTGGCTACTGACTGATAACGATAAGATGTCCAAATCCAAGGGCAATGTTGTTGACCCCTATGTCTTGGTCGATCGCTACGGCTCAGACGCCGTTCGCTACTACCTGCTGCGTGAAATTAGCTTTGGCGCTGATGGGAACTATACCAATGAGCTGTTCATCAACCGTGTCAATGCGGACTTGGCCAACGATCTCGGCAACCTGCTCAGCCGCACAGTGGCCATGGTGGAACGCTACCACGGCGGAGTGCTTCAGGCCCCTGGCACAGCTACGGCCTATGACCGGGAACTGCTAGCGCTTGCTGCTCGTACTCGGGAAGATGTGGACCAGGCCATGGATGCCTTGCGGTTCAATGGTGCGCTTGAGGCCATACAAAACTTGGTCAAACGGGCGAATAAGTACATCGATCAGACCACTCCCTGGATTTTGGCCAAGACAGAGGGTGGGCAGGAGCAGCTGACTACCGTTCTCTACAATCTGGCCGATTGCCTGCGGATTGTCGGCACGTTGATTCAGCCTTTCATGCCCCGCACCACAGACAGAATTTGGGCACAACTGGGACTTGAGTTGGAAGCATCTCGCAGTTGGGACGGTGCGACGGTTGGGTTGACCCCGGCCGGGCTTCAAGTGCAAAAGGGTGAGGCCATCTTCCCGCGAATTGATGCCAAAGCGCAGACTGCTCAGCCAGCAGCAAAACAGCCGCTGAACCCGCCGCTGGCAGATCAGATTGACATCGATTACTTTTCTAAAGTGGACCTGAGAGTAGTGCAAGTGTTGGACGCGGAAGTGGTGCCGAAGGCAGATAAGCTACTGAAGCTCCGAGTTTCGCTGGGTGAAGAAGAGCGCACGATCGTGGCCGGGATTGCCAAGCACTATCAACCGAGTGAACTGATCGGCAAGCAAGTGGTGATTGTGGCAAACCTCAAACCGGCCAAGATTCGCGGCATCGAGTCGCAGGGCATGGTGCTCGCCGCCAGCGACGAGAGCTCCATGACGCTACTCACTTCGGCCAAACCGATTGGAAACGGTAGTAAGGCCAAATAGGAGGGTAATCCCTTGCTGGTGGATTCTCATGCGCATCTGAATGATCCTCGTCTGGCCTCCCGCGTGCCCGAACTGCTGCAGGCGGCTCGGGCACGCGGGGTTACGCACATCATCAACGTCGGGTACGACTTGCCCTCTTCCCGGTTAGCTGCTCAGCAGGCGCTCGAGCAATCCATGCTCTCTGCAGCAGTTGGGCTGCATCCGCATGATGCTAAGCTTTGGACTACGTCCTTGGCGGATGAGCTGCGACACCTCGCAGCTAGCCCCAAGGTTGTGGCCTGGGGTGAGATAGGGCTTGACTATCACTATGACAACTCGCCGCGTGAGACGCAGCAAACAGTGCTGCATATTCAGTTGGAGTTGGCCAAGGAGCTGGATCTGCCGGTGATCATCCATGATCGAGACGCCCACGCCGATATTCTGGACATTCTACGAGCGCACGCTCCCTATCCTGCAGGCGGGGTCATGCACTGCTACTCCAGCAGTGCGGAGATGTTGCCCCAGTTTCTCGGTCTCGGATTCTATATCTCCTTTGCCGGTCCAATTACTTTTAAGAACGCCAGGCGTTCGCTGGAAGCTGCCATGCAGGTACCGCTGGAACGGTTGCTGGTGGAGACAGACGCGCCCTACCTGGCGCCTGAGCCGCATCGCGGCCGCGAGAACCAGCCGGCCTTGGTCGCCCTGGTTGCCGGCCGGCTGGCCGAGAGTCGAGGCATGGCGTATGAGGAGTTGGCGAGGGCAACTGGCGAGAACGCTGCTCGGTTGTTTCGTCTGCCGCCGGACAGATTGCAATGAATGAGCTCTGTAGCCCGCGCGCTGTGCAGGCGCTGCTGAATCGCTTCGGGCTCAAGCCGAACAGGGGCCTGGGGCAGAATTTCCTGATCGACGCGAATATCCTGAACAAGATCGTCACTGCCGCCGACCTGTCGCCTGGGGATACTGTGCTCGAAATTGGTCCAGGGCTGGGAACGTTGACGCGATCCTTGGCAGAAAAGGCAGCTGCGGTTCTGGCCATCGAAAAGGACCGCCAGCTGGAGCCCCTGCTCACCGAGACTCTGGCCGGCCTGCCCGTGCGGCTGATCGCCGATGACGCGCTGAACGTAGACTATGGTGAGCTGATGCAAGGGGTGGAAAGCCCCAAGGTGGTCGCCAATTTGCCCTATTATGTCACCACGCCCTTGATCATCAATCTGCTGCGAGCGCGTGTCTCGTGGGAGAACCTGGTTTTTCTCGTGCAGCGGGAGGTGGTTGATCGCATCATCGCCCGACCTGGTACGAAGGAGTATGGCATGCTCAGTATTGTCGTCCAGTACTTCGCCCAGCCGAAGCTGGTGACGCTGGTGCCGCCTGGGGCGTTCTTTCCGCCTCCCAACATATCTTCTGCCGTGGTGCAATTAAGTCCTTGGGCGGAGAGTCCCTACCAGTTGCACGTGGATGAGAATGACCTTTTTCAGATCGCCAAAGCTGCCCTCGCCATGCGGCGGAAGACGCTGCTGAACGCCTTGGCTGCGGAGTTGAGCTTGCCGCGGGCGGAGGTGAGAGAGCTGATCATCGCGCTCGGCTGGTCCCCCGACCGCCGGGGAGAGACTCTGTCCGTGCATGAGTTGGTGCAGTTGACCAATAGGATAAATGGGTGCTGAACTGTCTGTCACAATTGAGATTGCCTTGCTGAAGGAGGGGTCACGATGCAGTTCCATAGTCCGAGCAAGGGCAGCCTTTCTCTGGAGCAGGTTGTCGACGAACTTCTGCGCTTCGTGGCCGACCAGCCCGAGGGCAGCTACCGTCTGCTGATTGGAACTGACTCACAGACCACCGCAAAGCACACCCACTTCGTCACTGCCATAGTGGTGCACAGAGTGGGAAGAGGGGGGCGCTATTTTGTTCACCATCGCTGTCAGTCGCCGACCAGTAGCTTGAGGCAGAAGCTGCTGCTCGAGACGAGCCAAAGCCTGGAGGTGACAATAGCACTCAAGGAGCTTCTCCTCAGCCGACAGGCTCTTGCGAGTTTCGATCTGGAGATCCACGTGGATGCGGGGAATGCAGGCGCCACGCGCGAGTTGCTCCGCGATCTGGTGGGCATGGTCATGGTCAACGGATTTCAAGCAAGAGTGAAGCCTGACTCCTTTGCGGCCAGCAAAGTGGCAGACAAGTACACGCGCTAGACCCGCTTCCCCCCGCCCCGTGCCCAGGTGCACTTACTTTGTCAATTGGCCTATTGATGATGTATACAATGATTTCGCGGTTTTTGCCTTGACAGCTTTTTGCCGGCCTTGCTATAATATTTGCCCCCCTTTGACAATCGCCCCATCCTGTGCTAAAATGGACAAGGAGAGATGTAAAGAGAGGTGGTTGTCTTTTGGCGGCAAAGAATGCACTGAGTGAGATCCGCCGTGATCTCGAATCCCACGTTGGTGAACAGATCTGGTTAAAGGCAAATCGCGGCCGACGCAAGACCATCATCCGGGAAGGTGTGCTGGAAAGCACATATCCCTATCACTTTTTGATCAAGCTTAATGACGAGAAGCATGCGGTGAAGATCATTTCGGTTAGCTACGCCGATGTGCTTACGCAAGCAGTAGAGCTTTCCATTGGTCAGCCTGAAGAAAAGGCCGCGACTAGCGACAGCAACTAGATTATTCATCCTCAAGCGAAGCTTGAGGATGTTTTTTTCAGCAGGGTTTGCAAAAGCAAACCCTGCTTTCGCTATCAGTGAAGCAATGGGGACGGACCTTTTTGTCCCAGCGAACGTCGAGCACGAGCGGGGGTTAGCTTCTTTCGCCATCGACCTGGGGTGAAGCGGGCGCCGTCTGCTGCCGCTTCTCTGCCGATGCGCTCATACAAAAGATCGCCACGCAGTGGCAGTTTGTGTCCCACCTTGCTGCTCGCTGTCGCACGGGATGCTACCATCACGCTGCATATTCACCCTTAATCCGGGAAAGATAGTCAGTGGTATGAATAGCGCATCGTAGCGGTATTTTCCCGTTCGACTCTGCGCAGGGGGGCTTACTCCTTTTGAGCAATGACAAGGGCAGATTAGTGATCATCGGTGGAGCCGAGGACAAAGAGCGAGGCTGCACCATCCTACGGGAAGTGGTCGAGTTGGCGGGAGGCAGGTCAGCCCGCCTATTGGTGTTGACCGTGGCCACACACCATCCCGAACTAGTGGGTAATGAGTACCGCAGAACCTTTGAACAGCTGGGAGCGGCAGAGGTCGGCGTGCTGGATGTGGCCACCAGATTACAAGCCGACGACCATATGCTGGCTAGGATGCTGGCTGACGCAACCGGCATATTCTTCACTGGCGGAGATCAGCTCAGGATCACCAGCATCATTGGCGGCACCGAGTTCTATCATCAGCTGCATCATGCCTATCGGCAGGGAATTGTGATAGCTGGAACCAGTGCTGGAGCGTCCGTGATGAGTTCCACCATGATTGTTGAGGGGCCTGGCGAAGAACAGCCACGCCCTCTAGCCTCCCGTTTGGCTCCGGGGTTCGGCCTTGTCCCTGATGTGGTTATTGATCAGCACTTTGCCCAACGCGGGCGACTCGGTCGACTGCTCGCGGCGATAGCCCAGAACCCCTATGTTTTGGGTATTGGCATTGATGAAAACACGGCGATGTTGGTGCATGGGCAGGAGTTTTCGGTGATTGGAGCTGGTACGGTCACGATTCTGGATGGCCGGCACGTGACGATCTCCAACACCTCTGAGGCTAGTCCTGCCGACGCCCTAGCGTTAGCTGACGTGCGATTGCATGTTCTCCCGACAGGTTATCGTTTTGATTTGCGGTCACGCACTCCAGCGGCGGTAGCTGACCAGTAGAGGCTGTGCCTTCTCTCCTGTCGCCTGTTTGGGCAAGAGAAGAAGAGTGCTGGACTCTGGAACCGCATGCTGCGGAATTGCTAAGGAGGCAAATACTTGTGAAAAGTTTGGAGTTGCGCGTCTTTCCTGGGCGCAACGTCTATATTCATCGTCCTGCCGCTCTGGCGCTCGTCGACTTGGAGGAACTGTGCGCCAGAGAGACTCGAGAGTTGCCTGGTTTCAACGAGCGGTTGCTGGCACTCTTGCCAGGTTTGGCCGCTCACTCCTGTGCCAGCGGTCGCCCCGGAGGCCTGCTGGAGAGGTTGCAGTCGGGGACCTACTTTGGACACGTTTTGGAACACGCAATTCTGGAGTTGCAGATTTGTCTGGGGCTGCAGCCCAAGTACGGCAAGACAATGTCCACCGATCAGACCGCCGTTTATGAGGTGGTTTTCGAGTGCCCCGCCTCGGGGATCGCTGAGCCCTTGGTGAATGCTGGTCTTGACCTGCTCAATTGTCTGCTCAGGGGCAGCCGATTTGATCTGGCTGGCCGACTGGCAGACTTGGGTCGGTGTTTGGCCAAGAGCGAGCTTGGGCCCAGCACTCAGGCCTTGGCAGATGCCGCTCGGGCTAAAGGCATTAGCGTCAGCCGCATCGGGCCGGGCAGCCTGCTCAGACTGGGCACCGGGCGCTACGCCAGACGAGTACAGGCCACCCTGACCAGCGAAACCAGTTGCATCGCCTCCGACATTGCCGGAGACAAGTCATTAACCAAGCTGGTGCTGGGCCAAGCTGGCATTCCAGTCCCCCGCGGAAAAAGGCTTTCGGTAGAGGACGTTAACCAGGCGGTGGCCTTTTGGCAGAGGTTGGGCCGGCCTGTGGTGATTAAACCCTGTGACGGAAACCAGGGTAAAGGCGTCTCTCTCAACTTGAACGCCGAACAGGATATTCGCGAGGCCTGCAGAATTGCCTCTCGCTACAGTGCAGACTTGCTGGTAGAAGAGTACATTGCCGGTCGCCATTATCGGTTGCTGGTTGTGGGCGGGCAGCTAGTGGCTGCTTCTGAACGGGTTCCGGCTCACGTGGTCGGCAATGGACACTCTACCGTCAGCAAGCTGGTGGAACAGGTCAATGCGGACCCCAGGCGCGGCTCTGAGCACGACAAACCGCTCACTCGGATCGCTATTGACGAAGTTGCGCTGGCCGTGTTGACGCGTCAAGGTCTGCACCCTGACAGCATTCCGGCAGAGCAGCAAACTGTCTGGCTGCGGGACAATGCCAACCTGAGCACTGGAGGCACTGCGATCGACGTCACTGACTGGGTGCACCCGGAGCTAGCGAATATGGTGGTGCGGGCCGTCCGCGTGGTTGGTTTGGATGTGGCAGGAGTCGACCTCGTCTGCGACAGCATCAACGAGTCGCCGGCGAGCGGTGGGGCCGTCATCGAGATCAACGCCGCCCCCGGAATCCGCATGCACCACTATCCTGTGCAAGGGCAAAAGCGGGAGGTGGCCACCGCCATCATTGAGAGCCTCTTCCCTGCTTCCGCGAGGAGCGAAGTTCCGCTCGTTGCCGTGACCGGCACCAACGGCAAGACGACTACTGCGCGGTTGATCGCGCATGCAATGCGACAGTGCTACTCGACTGTGGGGCTGACCAGCACAGAGGGCATCTACCTCAATGATCGCTGCATTGTGCAGGGGGATACCACCGGGCCTTGGAGCACCAACGTCCTGCTCTCCGACCCGTCCGTCGATGCCGCCGTGCTAGAGGTGGCTCGGGGTGGTATTCTGCGCGGTGGTCTCGCCTATGACCAGAGTGATGTGGCCGTGCTGACCAATATCTCCGAAGACCATCTGGGTCAGGACAACTTAAGCAGCTTGGATGATCTAGTCTGGGTCAAGTCGCTGGTGCTCGAGTCAGTGAAGCCGGATGGATACGCGGTCCTGAATGCTGACGACAGCAGTCTGCGGCAACTGCTGCCGCGACTTGGGTGCCAACCGATCATGTTCAGCCTGGAGGAGTCGAATGCGCAGGTGAGGAGGCATCTTGGCACCGGCGGCAAAGCCGTCTTCCAGAGCGACGGTTGGATCTGTCTGGCCGAAGGCAACACCTTGGAACCCTTGATCAAAGTCGCCGACATTCCGCTGGCCTGGGATGGAAAGGCGCGACATAACGTTGCCAACGCATTGGCGGCAGCCAGCGCCCTCTGGGGTCTAGGCCTAGCCAAGGAAGCGATCAAACAAGGCTTGGCCAGCTTTCAACCGGCCGAACACAATCCCGGCCGCCAAAGCATGACCACGGTCGCCGGGCGCACAGTGATGATCGATTATGCTCACAATGTGGCCGGTCTGCAGCAGCTTTGCAGCTTTGCTCGCCAGGTCTGCCGGGGACGCTTGCTTGGCGTAGTTGCTGCTCCTGGTGACCGCCGATCGGCGACCGTATTCCGGGTGGGACAGATCGCAGGGCGAGGATTCGACCAGCTGTTCATCAAGGAGGATCATGACAGACGAGGTCGAGCTCCGGGGGAGACGGCGGAGATCCTGCGTCAGGGCGCCGTATCAGGCGGGCTGTCCGCAAGCGCTGTCAGCGTCCACTTGGAGGAGGCAGCAGCGCTGCGCGCCGCTTGTCTGGCTGCAGCCCCGGACGATTTGGTTGTCGTCCTTTACGAGAAACTGGAGTTGACGTTTGGCCTGCTGGAGAGACTGAAGCAGGAAATCGGAGAGAGTGAGCCCCAGGCGTTTGTCGTGGCCGGGGCAGGAGAAACCACCTAGTACAGCGTCAGCAAGAAAGGTTCTCAGACGGAGCCTCAGTTTGGAGAGAGCCGTGCCTGCAGGAAACGATCGGCCATTGCCGTTCTCGCTCCTGTGCAGGCGGCTCTTTTATGTTACTGCCGCTGGGCACTGCAGCTTGGCTGTACTAGAATAGAAAGGGGGTGGGTTGATGCAACTGACAGAATGGGCGCAAGCCAAGATAAATCTCCATTTGCGTATTCTGGGCCGCAGAGATGATGGATTTCACCAGCTCGAGACGGTGATGCAGACTCTGCAGTTTGCGGATCGGGTCATCCTGAGCGACCAGCAGAGCGGCATCAGCCTACAGTGCGACGATCCACAGCTCACCGCTGGCCCCGACAACCTGGCCTGGCGAGCGGCGGCCTTGCTGTCGGACTCGTTTCCGGGCCATGGCGTGAGCATTACTCTCCAGAAGAGGATTCCTTGGCAGGCGGGACTGGGCGGAGGCAGCTCAGATGCAGCTGCTGTCTTGCGTGGCCTGAACAGGCTCTGGCGCCTGAACTTGTCCGCTGCCGACCTGACCGGGCTTGCTGCCAGGCTCGGGTCCGATGTCCCCTTTTTTCTCAGTGGCGGAACAGCGCTGGCCCGAGGAAGAGGCGAGGAGATTACCCCGTTACCTGCTTGCCCGAAGATGGAGGTGGCGCTGATAGTCCCTCCCTTTGGACTAGCGACGGCAGCGGTGTACCGTCATTGGCAACCCCTCGCTGTCGTCCCTCCCGGGTGGGCTGAGTTGTTGCAGGCATTGCTGGCCCGTGACCCTAAGCAAGTCACCCAACTGCTTTTCAACGACTTGGAGGCGCCGGCCTTCAGCCTGCAGCCCGAGTTGGCCAGCGTCAAACTTCGTATGGTTGATGCAGGTTTGCCGGCACTGCTTTCCGGCAGCGGATCCTGCCTGTTCGGGCTCTTGTCATCAGAGGAAGACGGCAGACGGTTGCGGGAGTTGCTTCCGGCGGAATATCGGTTGATCTTCACGCGTTCTTCACCATTGCTGGCGCCAACAGCTGCAGGAGAAGAATCGCTGAATACAGAAATCTAGTGGGTGGTTGAGGTTTGCACCAGATTGTGCAAACTGGCACCTTGTTTGGACGAGTTATTGACTAATCTGTTAGAATACTGATAGCACAGCAGCAAGAAGTACTGCACGGGACTGCATCTGCTGCGATCGAGAGTCTCGCTGGGGCAGTTATCCCCTCAGTCTGGGTGCAATGGAGGAGAAGTCATGTCTGCTGAAAGAATGATCCCTGTCAAACTTGACAATTATAAGCCCTTGCGCGAGATAGTCTTTGAGCATTTGCGCGAGGCGATCATCGGCGGAAACCTGAGGCCAGGCGAGCGCCTGATGGAGATGCAATTGGCTGAAGAGATGGGCGTCAGTCGCACTCCAGTGCGCGAAGCGATTCGCAAACTGGAGCTGGAAGGTCTGGTGATCATGGTGCCTCGGCGGGGCGCCTACGTGTCCGATCTCAGCATCAAAGACGTAGCCGAGACGTACGAAATCCGAGCCGCATTGGAGGCGCTGGCGGCAGGATTGGCCGCAGAGCGCATCACGGCAGACGAATCCGAGGAGTTGGAACGCATTCTTGTGTCCATCGGCCAATGCATCGCCAACAACGATCTGGATCGTTCCATCGAGTTGGATGAGCAATTTCACAACGTGCTCTATCGTGCCAGCAAGAATGAGCGACTCGTTCAGATTATCAACAATCTGCGGGAGCAGATCCAGCGTTTCCGCGCAACTTCATTAGGGACTCCTGGCCGGTTGGAAGCCGTGTTCTCCGAGCACACCAAGATTGCGGAGGCCATTTCCGATCGTAATGCCGCTCTCGCAGAGCGCCTGGCTATGGAGCACATTGAAAACGCGGAGAATGCATTGTTGGAATGGAAAAAAGGCCATAGGGCGGAATAAAGGAGGTCGAGCTGCGATGAACGCTATCGTGTTGGCGGGGGGTACCGAGCAGGACAAACTGGCAATGCACCACGGCTATCCCAACAAAGCTCTGCTGCCAATCAACGATCTGCCGATGATCAGCTACGTGATCGATGCCCTGCAGAAGTGCCAGGGGATTGAGAAGATACTGGTGATCGGACCGGCTGAACGTTTGTCGGGCCTCTTGCCGGAAGATGTGCAACTGGTGCCAGAGGCCGGCACCGCGGTGGAGAACGTATTGACAGCAGTGCGCCTCTTGCCGGTGGATGAGAAGATTCTGCTCTGCACATCCGACATTCCGATGCTCACGCCTGAAGCACTGGGTGCACTGATCATTGAAACAAGCCGCAGAGAAGCTGATCTTTATTACCCCATCATCTCGCAAGAACGCTGCGAGTCGCGCTATCCCGGAGTCAAGCGCACGTATGCCAAGCTGCGCGATGGGTCATTCACCGGAGGCAACGTGTTCATAGTCAACCCGGCGAAGGTGACCAAGCTGGCGGACATCTTCACCAAGCTGGTGGAAAACCGCAAGAATCCAGCCAAGATGTGCCTCACGCTCGGCCTGCCAGGAGTGTTGATGGTGGCCAAGCTGGCGCTCGGCTGGCTGACTGTACGCGAGCTGGAGGTCAGAGTCTCCCGCATCCTCGGAATCACCGGAGCTGCGATTATCTGCGAATATCCAGAAGTCGGTACCGATGTGGACAAGGATAGCGATTTAGAACTGGCCAGGAGAGTGCTTGCTGCCGGCTAATATCTACTGCAGGCGCCTGTTGATACCCCCAAACCACTGAGACGTAGCGTGGCAGATCCCAGTTGATCTCAAATGGAGGGCATATGGTGGAAAAACTGCGAAAAGGAGAGCGGGCTGCCATTATTGCCCGCCTGCTCTGTGAGCACCCCAATCGGCTGCTCTCTTTGACTGATCTTTCGGCGCGGCTAGGCGCGGCCAAGTCCACCCTCAGCGAGGACCTGGCTGCAATCCGAGATGGCTTCTTGTCTGAAAATCTCGGTACTGTGGAAACAGTGTCAGGAGTTACCGGCGGGGTCAGATGGTTGCCAGGCGGTGATGAGGCTTGGCAACAGCAAATAACCGCGGATCTCTGTCAACAGTTGGCAGATCCCAGGCGCATCCTCCCCGGAGGCTATCTCTACACCAGCGACCTGTGCACAGATTCGCGCCAGGTGGAGCGCTATGCTCAACTATTTGCCCATTGTTTTGCCCATTGCCAACCAAATGTCGTGCTCACTGTTGAGACGAGGGGAATTCCGCTCGCTTATGCCACGGCCCGCTATTTGGGCGTGCCTCTGGCGGTGGCGCGCAAGGAACTGCCTCTTCCGATGGAATCGCTGATCATGCGCCAGGAGCGCAGCGAAGGGCCGACCATGAACATCAACTACGTGTCCGGCTCTAACCAGCGAGTGCAGACCATGGCTTTGCCCAGGCGCAGTCTGCCACAATCTGCCCGTGCCCTGATCATCGACGATTTCATGCGTGCAGGAGGAACGGCCCGCGGGTTGGAGCAGTTGATGAGTGAGTTCGGTGCAGTCACGGTGGGTTGCGGGGTGCTCGTCACGACCGCTATGCCGGCAAAGAAGCTGGTGCATGAGTTCTTGGCCCTTGCCTGTTTGGAAGAAGTCGATGAGTCGACAGCCAAGGTCTCCGTTTCGCCTGGCCGCTGGTTTAGGTAAAGCCCGTTGGATGAGACGAAGGGCCAGACCCTTCGTCTCATCCAATTGTCATTCCGAGCGCAGCAAGGAATCTAGATCCTTCGCTGGCGCTCAGGATGACCTGGCTTGGGCTTGCATCGCAGATTGTGATTGGCTAAACATGGGGGTTTTGCCCTGAGTTTCTCTTAAGTATGCAGAAGACGGCGCCCCGCCGGC
>JAEZJZ010000013.1 GCA_023436245.1 Bacillota bacterium
CCCCCAGATCGACTGCCCGCCATCCGTACCCGGAACTATCAAAGTCAAGCAAGGTCGGCCGACCGTCGGCTGCATAGAGCGCATCACCCCCGTGCAAGTCTCCGTGGCAAAAGCCGTACTCCGGAGCGGTGTTAGGCAGGAGGGAGGCCACACGACTTCCGGTGTGATCAGCTATCGCTCTGATCAGCTCGAAGTCTCCGGGACGGTGCCCCATCAGTCGGTCGATATGCACCATATTCTCCTCAATCAATGCACTCATGTCCAGGTGCTGCCTGCTATAGGGAACAGTGAGCAAGTCGGCAGTAGCATGCATCCGGGCAACCTCCGCGCCGAATGCCCACCGATGACGGTCAGTCTGTTCGCTGTCGCCGGCGACCGCCAGGAAGAGCACCGCGCAGCGATTGCCCTCTGGGGCTTTGAGCTCGGTGACGAACTCCCCGTCCAAGCGTGGGACCGGTCTGACCACGGACACCCCGTGTTGCAGGAAGTGGTTGAGTAGCCTAACCTCCTCGCTCACATCCAAGCGTGAGCGCCGTCCGGCGCGATATACCTTCATGTAGAACCCGCCGTCGGTCGAGCGGATCTGGTATGTATCGCAAATGCCCTTACGATGGAATTGGCAGGAATAGGGCGGCGTTAGGCCATAGAGAGGCAACAACCTGTCCGCTATTGCCTGGGCCGAGAGGACACTGTCCTGGATGGGGAATGGGCTGGAATCCGGCATTTCTCTACCTCCCCGAATGTCTGGTGGCAAATTCTCTCAGAGTATAGGCTCCCGCCCATTGTTTGTCAATCGGAACATCAGCGCCAAATCGTCTCTCCGCGCGGCGTCCGCTCACTACGTCAGTTTTGCTCCCGGATACTACTCGTACTGACTAGCGCTCAATGGCCCAGAGGTGCAGCCGCTATGATTGGGTGAGAAGAGATTCAGCAGAACGAGCTTGACAAACTAACGAACGTTAGTTAGAATGTGGCTAACGATTGTTAGTTAGGAGGATGCAACGTGTATAACCTGTATTTTGGGGACCTGTGGTCGGTGCTCACCTTGGTCCTAGTGAGCGGCACGCTGGTGTTCATGGCAGCGGTCATGCGCAGACGGGAGCGCATTACGCATTGGGGGCGTCTGGTCGCGGTGTTCATTCTGGTCGGCACGACGATCAGTGCGTTTGCGGCAATGCGGGACGGCTACGGTACGGACAACGCTGTCTTCAGCATGACCAGTGCCCAGTCCAATCTCTGCTCGTTGGCCGGCGGGCTGATCTTCGTGGTGGGGCTCTGTTGTCTATTCTGGAAGCGTCAGCCGGTGCGGCGTCTTTGCTTCTTTGTCATCTCAGTTGCCTTCGCCCTACAGGTGCTGACTATTGAGGTCTCCAGGCTAATGCAGATGATGGGAGGTGCGCTGTGAGCACACGCGAACGAATCCTACACGAGGCGCTGGACTTGTTCTCGGTCAAAGGATACGACGCTGTCTCCGTGCGAGACATCGCTCGGGCCGTTGGCATCAAAGAGAGCTCCCTCTACAATCATTTTCGTAACAAACAGGACATTTTTGACTCGATCATCAGTGAGTATTCCGGAAGGGGTAGTGAGTTTTTCCATAACATGCAACTGACAGGCGAGAACAGGCAATTTGCGGTGGACGAGAGGACCGTCAACATGTATCGCCAGATGAGCAATGAGCAATTTGCGGCTGTCGCCGGTCCAATCTTTGAGTTCTACTTCGCCGATGAGATCAACGTCAAACTGCGCAAGATGCTGACCATCGAGCAGTATCGCAATCCAGATATCCGCAAGCTCTATCGGGACATTTCCTTTGATGAGGCGATCAACTTTCAGTCGGCGCTGTTTGCGGCGTTGATTGAAGCCGGGTGTTTCGTGAAGACCGATCCCTACCTGTTGGCCATGGCCTTCTTTGCACCGATCTTCCTCATCTTCTACAAGTATGACAACAACCAGCAGAGCCTGGGGGAAGCCAAGGCGTTGTTCAACCGTCACATTGCACATTTCAATGAAACCTATGGGATCACCGCCGAGAATGTCGGCCGCACTCTGATTTGAAAGGATGATTAACATGAAGATCACGGTTATTCACGGCAATGCTCGTCACGGGAGTACCTGGAGTTGCGCAAACCTGTTCCTGCAGGAACTGGCCAAGTACGATACGGTGGACGTGAGCTCATTCACCCTGCCCAAGGAGATGCCACACTTCTGTAACGGCTGTTTCTCCTGTTTCTATAACGGCGAGCAAACCTGCCCTCACGCCGCTAGCATGGCCCCCATCTTGGAGGCAGTCCTCGGTGCAGACCTGCTCATTCTCACCTCCCCGATTTACGCGATGGACGTGAGCGGGCAGATGAAGGCATTGCTTGATCACCTCTGCTTCATGTGGATCAGCCATCGTCCCAATCCCCTGATGTTCAACAAGATCGGGCTGACCATCACCACCACCGCTGGCGCCGGGCTTGGTCATGCCACCAAAACCTTGCGCAACAGCCTCCGGTTCTGGGGGGTGAAACGAGTGTTCTCCTTCAGACAAGCCGTCAGCGCCATGAAGTGGAGCGACGTGACCGAGAAGAAGCAGGCACAGATCAACCGGCAGGTAGCTGGTATGGCGAGAAAGATAGCGCAGTCGTTCGCACGCCGGGAGCAACTGCCGTCTCCCATCTTCCGCCGCATCTTCTTCTTCATGATGAGCGGAATGATGCGGAAGAATACTTGGAACCCACGCGATCGGCAGCACTGGGAATCCCATGGCTGGCTGAATGGCGTCAAGCCTTTCTAGCAGATATGCGAGGTTGCAGGGTGTGCCGGCGAGAAAACCAAACCTGGTTACATGCGTGAGGCAAGGACATCAGTGGTGAGGCCTTTACGGCCAGTGGGCATCGCGAACTGCGATGCCCACTGGCGCCTTCGGCCGCACAAGGACCCTCGGCCTGCCAGACTGCTCAATTTGTGCTCTGTAAAGGCTCGGCATGCCGAGCCAGTGCCGACACCACAGCATGCTGTGGTGCTACGGTCCCAGAGAAACTGGGCCTCTTGAACGCTCTCGCATGCTGCGGGAGCTACGGTAAGGGGAGGAGCGACCTTCTTAACAATCTTGGCCATCTGCGGGTTGACCATTTTCCAGACACGAGCAGGAGAATCGTTCCTTGAACTGAATGTTGATAGCTGAGTGGATTTCGCCACAACTGCAGTGATGCGTGGGGGAGAAGTTGATGAAGCATCTGGAAGATAGATTGGTGGAGTTCTTCTCATCCGTCGACCAGCGGTTGGAGGCAAGACCGCTGCTGGTGGCCGTGCGACGGGGCCTGATCTACATGATTCCGCTCATCCTGCTGGGATCGATGGCCCTGTTGGTGCTCAGTCTGCCCGTTCCAGCCTATCAGCGGCTGTTGACAGCCATCTTCGGCGCGCAGTGGACCGATGTCTTCGACTACATCCGGGACGGCACGTTCGGGGTCCTGTCTTTGATCATGGTCCTGACTGTCAGTTATGCTCATGCGGAGGAATATGAGCAGCGCCACCATCAGAGTGTCAACCCGATCATCGCCTCTTCGGTTTCGTTGGCTTCCCTGATCGCGCTCAGTGGAATCAGCCGCGACGGTTTCAGCCTCTCGAGCTTCGGTGCAGTCGGCGTGTTTGTGGCTTTGGCGGTATCCGTTTCCTCTTCTGCACTCTACCTGCGGCTCGGATCCTGCAGGCTGTTGCGAATCAAAGCGTTCACCGACGGGGCGAGCTCCGCGTTCAGTGCGGCTATCACCTCCATCTATCCAGCCGCAATCACCGTGACTGTCTTTGCAATTGCCAATCGGACCTTGGCCGGCCTCTTTGGTATAGATGATATTCAGGCGTTCATCTCCGGCGCGTTCAGCCAGGTGGTCCTGAGTGTCAACTCACCCTTCTGGAGCGGTATGCTGTTCGTCTTCTCGGTTCATGCTTTCTGGTTTCTGGGCATGCATGGAAGCAATCTGCTGGAGCCGGTGGCTCAAAGCGTGTTTGTGCCAGCGCTGGCCGCCAATCAGCAGGCCATCAGCCTCGGGCAGGCGCCGTCCGCCATCTTCACCAAGACATTCTTTGATTCCTTTGTCTTAATGGGCGGTTGCGGCGCAACTCTCTGCCTCGTACTGGCTGTGCTGCTGGCTGGGCGGCAGAAGAACCGGCGTCGCCTAGCACGCTTGTCGCTTGCGCCCGTGCTGTTCAACATCAACGAGCTGATCGTGTTTGGATTGCCGGTTGTACTCAACCCCATCTATTTGGTGCCGTTCATCATCACCCCCCTTGTGCTGACCCTGACCTCATACTTGGCCGTTCGTCATGGCCTCGTGCCACCCACCAGCCAACTGGTCGAATGGACCACGCCGGTCCTGCTCAGTGGCTATGCCTCAACTGGATCCATCGGCGGCAGCCTGCTGCAACTGTTCAACCTGACACTGGGAACGCTTTGCTATGTGCCCTTTGTGCGTTTGGCCGAGCGGGTCGCAGATGCCAGGGTGAAGAGAAGCCTGCATCGCGTCTATGCGCAACTGGATGGTGCGCGGCAACAGGCTGATGCGGCTGGCGGTCTATTGGCCCGACATGATGACATCGGGGACATAGCGCGCTCGCTGGCGGCTGACCTGGAGTATGATTTGTCGAAGGGACGGATGACGGTCCACTATCAGCCACAGGTTGACTATGCCGGTAACGTCTTCGGTTTGGAGGCGTTGCTACGCTGGAAACACGAGAGCTACGGTTTCATATTTCCCCCTCTGGCGGTTGCGCTGGCTGAAGAGTCTCAGTTGATCGACAGACTAGGTTGCTTCGTGCTGGAAACGGCCTGTGCGGACTTGCGGCTGCTGGAGGAACGAGGGTTGGGAGGCATTCGCATCTCTGTTAACGTTTCGGCCCGGCAGCTGGATAACGAGCGCTTTTTGGTTGACTTGCAGGAGATCATGCGGCGTCACCAGGCTAGCCCCGGTGCGTTAGAGGTGGAGATCACAGAGCAACTGGCCATAACCAGCAGCAGCAAGGTATTTGAGCAAATCAGAGCAATCCGGCAGCTCGGGGTGAGGCTGGCCATGGACGACTTCGGCATGGGGCACAGTTCGCTGCTGTACCTGAAGGAGTATGAGTTTGACACGGTTAAGCTGGATGGGTCGCTCGTTCGCGAGATCCTGGTCAACCCCAGTTGCCGGAACATCATCAAGTCCATCGTCTCTCTTGGTCAGTCGCTCAACTATACGGTGGTCGCTGAGTACGTGGAGCAGGAGGCCCAACGGCAGTTGTTGCACGAACTGGGCTGCGACCGCTATCAAGGCTATCTCTACAGCAAAGCACTTCCCCTGGAACAGTTGATTCCGCCCGCGAGCTTGGCCAGCCTGCCCGAGGGTCTCGCTGTGGATGAGTGATGGCACCGCCCGGCCGAGAGGATCGGAGGGCACTTGCGGTCAGCGCAAGACTCTGCTTGAAGGGAGATGTCCAAGATGCGCGAACGACCTGAACTCCCGGACGCCACCATCCTGGAGGCGCTACGAGCGCAGTACGGAGTGGTGGGTGCTGCCGTCAGCTTCTTGCCGTGCGGAAACGACTCTGCCACCTCTGTCTACCGAGTTGAGGCTGTCGATGGTTCAGTCTACTTTCTGAAAGCCCGTGGCAGAGGCAGGTTCAGCCTCCGCAGTCTGGAGGTTCCCAATTACCTGCGGAGTTTGGGCCTGTCCCACTTACTGGCGCCAATCTCGACCAAAACCGGCGAGCTTCAGAACAACATAGGTGACTACACCCTCAGTCTGTATCCCTATGTCCAGGGTAAGGTTGGAGCAGACGCGGGCATGACCGACCAGCATTGGCGAGACTTTGGAGGTTTGGTCAGGCGAGTGCACACCTGTGAACTCCCCTCCAGGTTACGGCAAATGCTGCCGCGCGAGTGCTTCGTTCCTCAGCAGTGGGAGGTCTTGTCTAGGCTGCAAACAGTCATGAGGCAGAGCGAACTGCGCAATCCCTGGGAGAGGGAGTTTGCAGGGTTCTGGCAGTCACAACAGCAGGTAATCGACCTGGTTGTTCAGCGCGCGGCGGCTCTGGGCGATCGGTTGCGTCAAGCCGACGCCCCCTTGGTGCTGTGCCATGCCGACATGCACGTCTGGAATGTACTCATCGACGACGCACAGCAACTGTGGCTAGTCGACTGGGATGAGACCATGCTGGCTCTCAAGGAGCGGGATCTGATGTTTGTCGTCGGGGGCATTGGCAATCGGCTCGATCCGCGAGCAACCGAGTGCTTCCTGCGGGGCTATGGTGAGTGCACAATTGACCCGGTTGCGCTCGCCTACTATCGTTTCGCTTGGGCGGCTCAAGACATGGCCGCAAATGGGGAGCAGGTGCTTCTCCTGGATGATCTTAGCGCCGACACCAAACAGCGCGCCTTGAGCAGCTTCGTCGATCTGTTTGCGCCCGGGAGCATTGTCTCGCTGGCGCTGGGTTCGGATTATCCTGGTCGGCTTTAGGCAACTTGTATAGGCTGCAGAGTGAACGCAGTTGGAAATCATGCGCGAAGCGAGGTATCCACAAGAGAGGGATGCCTCGCTTCGCTATTATCAGATGGCAATCTGATTCCTCACACCAAAAATGCTACACAAGGGAATACATCTATAAATTCGTATGATACAATGTCCACATATAGGGTGTGAAATCTTGCACAAGAAAACTGCGATCGCCCAGCTAGGAGGAGAAACCGGATGGAATTCACCAGAAAAGTCTTGATTGTTGGCGGAGTTGCTGGAGGCGCGTCAGCGGCCGCCAGACTGCGGCGTCTGGATGAGCGCGCGGAGATTATTGTGTTTGAGCGGGGAGAGCATATCTCTTTCGCGAACTGTGGCCTACCATACTATATCGGTGGCGAGATCAGGGAGAAGTCTGCGCTCACCCTGCAGACGCCAGCGAGCTTCAAAGCTCGCTTCAACGTCGAGGTTCGCACCAGGAACGAGGTCATTGCCATCGACCCCAAGCTAAAATCCGTTGCAGTCAGGAATCTCGCCACGGGAGAGACCTATCGGGAATCTTATGATCAGCTTGTCTTGTCCATGGGAGCAGAGCCGATCAAGCCGAACATCGAAGGGATTAGCTCGGACAGGGTCTTCACTCTGCGCAACATTCCTGACACCTATAGAATCAAAGAGTACGTGGACGCAGCCAAACCGAAGAGCGCGGCGGTGGTCGGTGCCGGATTCATCGGCGTGGAAATGGCGGAGAATTTGCAGCAGGCAGGTCTCTGCGTCAGTCTGATCGATATCGCTGATCAAGTGATTCCTACCATTGACTACGACATGGCTGGCGATGTGCACCGGCACCTAGAGAGTAAGGGAGTGAGGCTGCTCTTAGGAAACACAGTCCGTTCTATTCGGGGACACGGCGTGTCTTTGAAGGTTGGTCTGAACAGTGGGGAGATTGATGCAGATATGCTGATCATGGCGGTCGGCGTGCGCCCGGAGACCGCCATCGCCAAGGCAGCTGGCATCGCCCTGAATGAGCGAGGCTCGATCATCGTGGATGCCGGGATGCATACTTCTGTGGACGACATCTATGCCGTGGGCGATGCAGTTGAGGTCACCGACTTCGTCACCGGGCACAAGGCCTTCATCCCGCTGGCCGGTCCTGCCAACAAGCAGGGCAGAATCGCCGCCGACAACATCTGCGGTCTGGACAGCGTCTACACTGGGACGCAAGGTTCTTCAGTCGTGAAGGTGTTCGACCTGACTGTAGCTTCTACCGGCATCAACGAGAAGACAGCCAAACGACTGGGGTTGGACTATGACAAGGCCTTTACCTACTCGTCCAATCATGCCAGCTACTATCCCGGAGCGGTGAACATGTCGATCAAGACCATCTTTGAACGCCAAACAGGCAGAGTTCTCGGCGCACAGGTTGTCGGTTATGAAGGTGCAGATAAGCGATGCGACGTGCTTGCCACTGCTATTCGCGCCGGGATGACTGCCTTTGACTTGACCAAGTTGGAGCTCTGCTATGCTCCACCGTTCGGCTCTGCCAAGGACCCGGTGAACATGGCTGGCTTCGTGATCGAGAACCTGCTCACTGGCAAGTTCAAGCAGTTCCATTGGCATGATGTTCCGAATCTGCCGCGAGACGGCAGCGTGACTCTGCTCGATACCCGCACGGCACTCGAGTTCCAAAACGGCCACATTGACGGATTCCGCAACATTCCCTTGGATCATCTCCGCTCCAGACTGGGTGAGCTCGATCCAGCCAGGCCGGTTTACGTCACCTGCCAGATTGGGCTGCGCGGCTACGTCGCCGCTCGGCTGTTGGCACAGCATGGTTATGATGTCCAGAACCTGAGCGGAGGTTATCGGTTATATCACTCCATTTTCGGCTCGCATGCCGAGAAGCAGACCGCGGGCAGAGTGAACCCCGATACGCAGCTGCCCCTCCCGGTCGACGCCGAAGCCCACCCAGGAAAGCGCATCAACATCGACGCCTGCGGCATGCAATGCCCTGGCCCGATCGTCAAGCTCTCGGCGGCGTTGAGCGAGGCGTCTGTCGGCGATGTCGTCGAGATTTCCACAACCGATCCTGCCTTCGCCGGCGACCTGGAGGGGTTCTGCCGCCGTACCGGCAACACCCTAATCGGCACAGAAAGCAGCAAAGGCATTGCCTTAGCCAGAGTCCAGAAAGGTAATCGGCCACCTGAATCCTGCGGGGGGACCACGAAGGACAAGAAGAACATCATCATCTTTTCCGGAGACCTGGACAAGGCAATCGCGTCCTTCATTATCGCCAATGCAGCCGCGGCCATGGGGCGACAGGTGAGCATGTTCTTCACCTTCTGGGGGCTGAATATTCTGCGCCGGCCGGAAAAGGTGAGGGTGAAGAAGGACTTTATCTCCTGGATGTTCGGCATGATGATGCCACGCGGGTCAAGAAAGCTCGCTCTCTCCAAGATGAACATGGCGGGCATGGGGGCCAAGCTGATTCGCGGCGTGATGCAGCACAAGAACGTGGACAGCATTGAAGACCTGATCAAGCTGGCCCAGACAAACGGTGTTGAGCTGATCGCCTGCTCCATGAGCATGGACGTGATGGGCATCAAGCCGGAAGAGCTGCTTGACGGGGTGAAGCTGGCTGGGGCTGCCGCCATGCTTGCCAACGCTGAAGAATCGGACATGTCGCTCTTCATCTAGCGGTTTCCAGCAGACTGTTGCGTGGCAGGGCGGCAGTGGGGACGCTTCCCCTAGTGCCGCCTTTTCCTTCCTTATGCGGAAGGCGCAGGCAACCGCCGCGTTCTGCCTTCTTCAGCGCGGAATTATGGGTGCGCCTGGCAGATATGGGCGGTCCATTGAGATTGCGTCAGACGCCAGATCCTGTTATGCTGAAGCGGTAACCAAATTCTCAGTCTGATAGGAGGATGCAGCGCCATGTATTCTATTCGCTGGAGATAAGCACGCAATAAGGAATGAGGTCACCATTTCCGAAATGGGCTTCTTTTGCGTGCTTATTTTTGGCGACTCGAGCATGGACTTGATGGAGCAGCTTCAGGGCTGCTTCCTATCTGTCCCCATTCTCGCAGCGTTGTGCTGCCTGAAGCTCGCTTCGCGGGGTGATGGCTGCATTTTTTATTGCCTTAATTCTGACCAGACACAGCAAAATGAGTCCGAATTGAGGAGGAACTGAAATGAAGAAGCACACCGCCAACTGGCGAACTACCTACTTCACGATTCTGGCCGGACAGGCCACTTCCCTGATTACCAGCGCCATCTTGCAGATGGCGATCATCTTCTACATCACGGACAGAACCGGGTCTGCGCTGATGCTCTCTCTTGCATCCCTGGTGGGCTTCCTGCCCTACGCAGTGTTTGGCCCGTTCATCGGCGTACTGGTAGACCGCTATGACCGCAAGTTGATCATGATCGCAGCGGATTTGCTGATTGCAGCGGCGGCCGGGGCCATGGCAGTTGCCGCGCTGTATGTTGAATTGCCGATTTGGCTGATCATGCTGGTGTTGTTTATTCGTAGTCTGGGAACTGCCTTTCATGCCCCGGCCCTGAGTGCTGCCACCCCGTTGCTGGTGCCGCAGCAGCAATTGACGAAGTGCGCAGGTTACAGTCAGTCACTGCAGTCACTGAGTTACATCATCAGCCCGGCTATCGGCGCGCTGCTCTACTCAGCCTGGAGAATTGAGGCCATCATCGCGCTTGACATCATCGGTGCACTGATCGCCAGCGCAACTGTGGCCAGCGTGTCTATTCCGAAGCCGGAGCGGCTGGCTGATCAAGCTGCTGCTCGAGGCGGTATTCTGGAGGAAATGCGGGCGGGGTTTGCTGTCCTGCGAGAGAACAGGGGGCTGTTCACCTTGCTTCTGGTTGGCGCGGCGTACATGTTCATCTACATGCCGATCAACGCACTGTTCCCTTTGATGAGCATGGGCCACTTTTCTGGAACCCCGATGCACGCATCCATCGTGGAGATTGCCTATGCCAGCGGGATGATGGGCGGAGGGCTGTTGCTGGGCACATGGGGCGGCTTCAGTCGGCGGACATACACGATCTCGGCCTCAATCCTGCTGATGGGCGTGAGTTTGACCGTCTCTGGCTTGCTTCCAGCCAGCGGGTTCGTCCTCTTCGTCGTCTGCGGAGTCGCCATGGGGCTGTCTGTACCCTTCTACAGCGGGGTGCAGACCGCACTGTTCCAGGAGAAGGTGGAGCCACAGTACCTGGGACGCGTGTTCGCCCTCACTGGGAGTGTGATCTCCCTGGCCATGCCGCTAGGGCTGGGGCTTTCTGGCCTTTTCGCGGATAGAATAGGCGTCCCCACCTGGTTCCTGTTCTCTGGTGCCCTGATTGTCGCAATTGCGATTCTCACTGCGATCAATCCGGCCATTCGCAGCCTCGATCAGGCGCGCGAAGGCAGCGCCGGTCAGCAGTAATCCAGTCAGCTTACGGAGCGTGTCCCTCGGGGCGCGCTCCGTTTGACTGTATGGAGGATAGGCTGGCAGGAGAAGAAGCGGGCAGTGGGGAAATGTTGCACGGCACAATAATCCACACTATTAAGGCCGCCGGCCGCTAACTGCTAGCGTGCTCGAAAGGAGAGGTGAACACGATGAAGGTTCTGGTAATTGGAGGTACGCGTTTCATCGGGCGGCATCTGGTGCCGCGATTGCTGGAAGAGGGGCATGAGGTCTATCTGTTCAACCGCGGCCAATACGCAAAGCCGGAGGAGCTAAGCGGCGTGCAGGTGATCGTAGGTGATCGCAAAGAACCGGGTCAACTGGTCGAGCGGCTGCAAGGGCGGGAGTTCGATGCGGCTATTGACATGGTTGCCTACAATGCGGAGGACATCCGCACCAGCGTGCAAGCTTTGCAGGGCCAGGTTGGTCACTTTCTGTTCATCAGCACCCGCAGTGTTTATAAGGAGCAGGCGGTGCCAGCGCCCATTCGCGAGACGGACCGGCTGGAGGATGACCCGCGCATGGTCTACGGCTACCATAAAGCCATGGCCGAGGCCGCACTCCTAGAGGCCTGTCGTGCCAACGGCTTCCCAGCCACGGTCTTGCGTCTGCCTGCCGTCTATGGGCCGTACGATTACCAGGCACGCGAGTGGTACTTCATCAAGCGCTTCCTGGATGGACGGCAGCAGATGCTGCTGCCCGATTTTGGCTGGGGAGTCAACCAGCGTGAATATGCCGGAAACGTGGCGGATCAACTGGCCTTCTTGCTGGGCAAGCCGGCTTGCATTGGACAAGTCTACAACTCCGGACATCGCCATTTCCAAAACTTCCGCGACCTGATCCACCTGGCGGAAGAGCTTTTTGGCCGACGGGTAGAGTTGTTCGGCCTGCCGAAGGAAGAGATTCCCTGGAAGGTGCCGCTCTCGGAACCCGGCTTGTATGTGCTCTCCACCGGGAAGCTGGAGGCCTTGGGCTACTGCGAGCGTCACGACCTGCGCACGGCGCTGTTGGCTACCATTCAGTACTTCGTGCAGCACCCGGTCTCTGGGCCCTGGGTGTTTGAGAGCAGGCAGAACCGGAGTCTCTTCGACTACCAAGTAGAAAATCAGCTGATCGCGAGAGCCATGCCGCTTGCCGGTTACGTGCATCGGCACGATTAGTGATGATGCTTGCACACGTAGACTAATAGGGGGAGTTGATTCTGCCCCGAGGGGCGATAAGGAGGGAACTAGGTTGAAGTTGACGATTCTGGCAGACAACAAGGCCGTGGTCGGTCATGGGGAATGGGGCTTCTCCGCTTTCCTGGAGGACGAGGGGTTGCGCTTGCTGTTTGACGTGGGAGAGACCGATCTATTTCAGCGGAATGCGGCCCTGCTGGGGATCGATTTGACCCGGCTGGATTACGTGGTGATTTCGCATGGGCACCACGACCACATCTGGGGGCTGCCTCACTTGGTGGCTGACTATCTCACGCATCCGGATCTGCACAGGCCGATCGTTGTGGCCCATCCGGAAGCCTTCCTGCCGCGCGTGAACGACAAGGGCGCGGAACTCGGTAGTTTGCTCGGTGAAGCCGATCTCGGGCGGCGCTTCTCGTTACGGCTTACCTCGGAGCCTCTCTGGCTGACCGAACGGGTAGTCTGGCTGGGGCAGATCGCTCGAGATAACGACTTCGAAGCTCCAGAGAAGCCCGGGAAGATTCTGCGCGGCGGCGAGTGGCAGACGGACCTGCTGATTGACGACTCCGCCCTGGCCATCAAGACTCGCCAGGGCCTGATTGTGCTCACCGGCTGTTCCCATTCCGGCATCTGCAACATCATCGCACAGGCGATGCGGGTCACGGGGGAGCGACGCCTGCTGGATGTCGTCGGTGGTACCCACTTGATTCAGCCGTCTGAACGTCGCATGGCAGCGACGCTGGATTATCTACGTACCGTCCAGCCGCAGGAACTGCACGCCGGGCACTGCACTTCCCTGGCCGCCAAAATCAGGTTGGCTGAGGTTGCGCAGCTGAAGGACATGTATGTCGGCCTGAGCCTGGAGTATGAAAGCTAGCCGGCACTGCAGGAGTTGTTTCCATCAGAGCAAGAAAGGGACCTCATAGGATTGAGATCCCCTTCTTGTTGTCGTGCTCCACAAACTGAGAATATATCATGTAGTGTCCCGGATTCACCCCCGCGCGGGGATACTGTACTTGTAGCCGTCAAGAAGGCGGTAGAATGGACTGAATGCCAGATCGCATGACTAGATTGGCCAGGTAAGGAGGCATAGCCATGATCAAACCGGAACGCAGAATCTCCGAGGCAGAGGCTCTGCGCATCTTGCGCGAGGGTACGTATGGTGTGCTGTCGACAGCGTCGACGAGCGGTGTGCCCTATGGGGTGCCGGTGAACTACTTCTATGTGGAGGCCGAGCAGGCCATCTATTTTCACTGCTTCGTGCGAGGTCGCAAGTTGGACAACATCCGGGAGAACCCGCTGGTCTCCTTTGTGGTGGTCGGCAGTGAACAGATTGTGCCAGAGAGGTTTGTCACCCACTACGAGAGTGTAATCGTCAGCGGTCGTGCCACCCTGATCACCGATGCTGCCGAGAAGACCAGGAAACTGGTTCAGCTCTGCGAGGCGCTTGTTCCGGCATCGTTGGAGCGACGCGACCAAGTGATTCAGAAGCAACTGGCGGCAGTAATCATTGTCAAGATTGCCATTGAGGAAATCAGCGGCAAGAGAAACCAGGATGACTAGGGTTGCTTGTCAGGAAGTGCCCTCAACGGCCGGTGAGGCCCTCGTGATCTTGGGCAGGCAGCAGCTCTATTGGCTTGGATCTGAACTCCGCAGGAAATTACCCTTGGCTCTGGCCACAGCCTGCAAAGCCTCGCTGCGGTCTGCCCATCCTCGCACGGAGACTGCCTTGCCCTCCAGTTGCTTGTACTGGGAGAAGAAGTGCTCAAACTCCTTCTTCAGGTGGGAGCCCATGTCCGAGATTTCCTGCATCTCCGCAAAGCGGGGATCATTCAGCGGAACGGCGATGATTTTTTCGTCCTCGCCCTTCTCGTCGGACATCAGAAACATTCCGATCACCCGGCAGCGAACTAGGCAGCCCGGGAAGGTGGGGTTCGCCAATAGCACCATAATGTCCAGCGGATCCCCGTCATCCGCCAACGTGTCCGGAACGAAGCCGTAATCGGCGGGGTAGAACATGGGTGAGAAAAGGGGGCGATCAAGCACAAAGACGCCTCGCTGCTTGTCATACTCATACTTATTGCTGCTGCCTTTGGGAATCTCCACAAACGCTTCGACGTAGCCATTTTCCATTTGCAATACTCCCTTCTTCATGCGAGCTGATTAGCAGACTCCCGCAGCGACACCTCTGCCGCATCAACTGCCGGCGGTAGTTGCAGGTGATGTGGCGTAGGTTTGCCTTGCGCGTCAACATGGACAAAGGTGATGAATCCATCTGCCAATACCTCGGCGCTGTTGTTCCGTACCGTACGGCCATAGACGACAAAGCTAGTGCGACCGGTCTTGACCAGCTTGCTCTCAATGGTGATGATGTCTCCCTTTTCGGCCGGAGCGCTGAAGCGCAGCCCGTGCATCTTCAGGCAGACGATCGACTCGGGATGGCCGATAGTCCTCGCCCCACAGATAAAGCATGCCTCCACGAACCACTCTGCCATGCGGCCGGCAAAGAGTGTGCCATGGTGATTGAGATCCTCGGCCTTGACTAGGTGTGCCACTTGTGTCTGCATTGCGTGCCCTCCTGGATTGTATTCTGTATACAATATACCACATTCAAAGGCCGTACGCACCAAATACTTGCAGGACGATAACCGCATCGCCTGCCGCAAGTCCCCCAATTGTGCTGAGCAAAATGGTGGCGGGATGCTGTTCAGCAGTGACATCGGCGACGAAGAGCACAGGATGTGGAACACTGATCGTGGAAGATTAACAAGAGTGGCTTTGGAGGCCAGAGTGGCAGCTCAGTCCAGAACGAGGAGGGATAGCTATGCTCTATTTGAGTGGAAGGGACATGGATATGGCAGTGACGCCGGCCGAGGTGATGTCAGCCGTGGAGCGGGCCTTTCGCTTACATGCGAGAGGCGCCTACGAGATGCCTGCTCGCATTCATCTCGATCATCGGGAAAACACTGTCCTCTATATGCCATGTTTTGTGGAGAGTATCTTTGGGACGAAGATTCTGACCTTGTTTCCGGGCAATGCTGCCAGACAGCGTCCCGTGATCGAAGGGTTGATGTTGCTCAACGATGCCGAGACGGGCGTGCCGTTGGCCTTGTTGAACGGGGCCAAGCTGACCGCGCTCCGGACGGGAGGTGTGGGAGGTGTGGGGGTGCGCCACACATCGCCCGCTCAGGCTACCACCATCGGTTTGATCGGGGCCGGGGTGCAGGGGTGGCATCAGCTGATCTTTGCCGCGGCAGCTAGGGACCTGACCCGCATCTCAATCTTTGACCTGGATCGCGCTCGTGTGGCTGATTTCGCGCGGAGGTTGCGGCAGACGCTGCCCCAGGTTGAGGTCACGGAGGCCGCCAGCCCGGAGGCTCTCTTGCTTGCCTCCGAAGTTGTGATCACCACCACCAATGCGACCTCCCCGGTGCTGCCGAACGATGCGGGTTTGTTGCGAGGCAAACACTTCATTGGCATCGGCTCCTATAAGCCAGACATGCGCGAGTACCCGGAGGCCGTCTATCGGCTGGTTGAGCGGGTGCTGATCGATACCGAGCACGGACTGCATGAGTCCGGAGATTTGCTGCTGCCGCTGGCACAAGGCTGGATTCGGTCGGATCAGGCAGAGACTTTTGGCCAGTGGCTGACCAAGGAGCATCGGGCGGAGGCAGAGTCGGAAGAGACAACCCTGTTCAAGTGCGTTGGCATGGCCTTGCTCGATTTGGTAGTGGCGGAGCTGGTCTTTCAGCGGGCCCTGGAGCGAGGAGTGGGGCAGCACATAGCGTATTAGGCCCTGGTTGATTCCGGGGGCCGGGTTCAAGGGGGCTACACCGCATTAGCAGTGTAGCCCCTCAAGCTGAAGCATCTCTACCAGATGGCTTCCTCAGGCCGCGAGGTGTTACCCCAGGCCACTCGTTCATCCACATGGCGCATCACCGAGACTGCAACCGGATGGAAGTGCTTCTCCCAGAAGCGGCTGCCATAGAGGTTGTGCGTCTCGTAATCGACCGCACAGCGTTTGTACCCGTTTTCCTGCGCCCATTGCACAACTCTGGCCAGCAGTGCCGTCCCTATTCCTTGCTTGCGCGTGCCCGGGCGCACGAAGGCGCCGCAGATGCTGCAAGTGCCGGGGTCAACGATGATGTCGCTGGCGCCTGGGTGGGAGGGTGTGCTCTCAAAGTAACCGACCGGTTCGCCCTGGTCGATGGCAAGCCAGAAATTATGATCTGGTTTGCTCAGCCAATCAGCGAAGTGTTCGCGGTCGTCCAGGCTCAGAAGCGGCATGAATAAGGGAGATGTCGGGTAGTAGCGCTGGTGTTCGTGTACTAACGGCAGAAACAGATCGATATCCTCCACGCTTGCCTGCCGGATCTCAATATCCGTGGCGGCAGGACCCGCGACCAGTTCCAGCTCGCGCACACCATCGCCGCAGATCATGCCAAAGGCAGTGCGGTACCAAGTGTGCTGAGCCATCTCATCGTGGGCGTAGAGGGTGATTGCGTGGCTGAAGCAGCCGTTCACAACCCACTTCACGGCAATGTGCTGATAGAGTTGCCGGATGAGGGTGAAGCGGTCGTCGGCGTTGGCTGCGTTGGCCCATTCGGGCACATGCACGCCCCATTGGCTGGAACGGAAACTCGGCACCTTGCGTCCGATGATGAATCCAGACAGTTTGCCCTCGGCATCAATAGCTGCTGCCCCGGGATAGAGGCTCAGCAGCTGTTGCAGGCGCGGCAAGTAGAAGTGAGCAGTTCTTGATGGCAAGGCGGTGACATGGGCTCTCTCGCGGGCATGGTCTGCCGCTGCCATACTGGCCGCGGCTTGGAGATGTTGCGGCTGCAAGTCGATGATTTGCATGGTTCTCCCCCTTTAGCTTGGCACAGGCTCGGTCAACAGTGGATCGATGACGGGACCATCTGCCAGCGGAGGTCTTCGGCGAAGCTGAGACTGAGGTCTATTGCCCTCGAGACCTCCGGACGGGATCAATGGCTGTCACCGAGATATACTCAGTGCTCATCGTCATACGCGTCACTCCTTAGTCCGAATTCGCAACCCTGGAACTAGCTTACCCTCGCCGCTGCCTGTCAACAAGGGCATTAAGCACTGGAACAATTCTTTACCCCGAACAGCGACGTCTCTCGGTGGCAAAGGGCAGGCAAGCTTAGCTGCCGTAACAGATCTTGTCGGTGGAACTCTGAAAAACTACATTGTATAATATAAATATATAGACTAACGGTTGGGCAAATCGGAGGGGATAATCTTGCGACTCAGGTTGACTCTGTCATCTATTGTGGCGCTGACGCTGCTAATTGCCTTGCTGCTGTCTGGATGCTCCCAGCCGGCCGCGGAATACGAGAATGTCTCCGTTATTGCAGCTCTGGAGCTAATCGGTGCGGATAAAGTCGTGATCATCGATGTGCGAGAGCCGGAAGAATTTGCTGCCGGCCACATTCCGGGCGCTCAGCTGATTCCCCTGGGGACACTCGATGACGAACTGGACAATCTGGACAAGGAGCAGGCGTACTTGCTCGTCTGTCGCAGCGGTAACCGCAGCGGTCAGGCGGCAAAACTGATGACCGATCAGGGGTTTACCGAGGTGAAGAACCTGCGTGGAGGAATGAACAGCTGGACGGGGGAAGTTGAACGCTAGAGGATTAGTCAAGTAAAGGGGCAGCCGTGGGGCTGCCCCTTTAGAGTGGTCCGGTTAATCCTCGAGGCGGACATCCTCCCGTGCGGTGAACCTGAGGGCGACAACTGGGACAACGGTGGACAGGAAGAAGAGTGCGAAGATGAGCCACCAGCCAAATGACTCGAAGATGTCCTCGGGCACCATCACGGCATAGCTGATGAATGACAGTTTGAGTACCCACTGCAGAATGTCGAAGGTGATAGCGTTCGCCTCGTTGCGGGCGGCAGCCAATCGTTCGTCCTGCAGCGAAACGATCATGGGGCGCATTTGCTTTGGGTATTTACGGATCGCCCAGATCTTGTACCAGGCCGCCCCGGCCATGGCCAAGGGGATGAAGGAGCTGGCGATCACGGCCCGATTGTTGAAATCGACCTTCAGCACAGTCAAGACGATACCTATGCCGAGCAGCAGCACTGCGGCTACTAGGTCAGCGATGATCTCGATTCGTTCTTTGCGGACAACTGACTTGGTTTCCAATTTTCATTCCTCCCAGAATAGATCGTTCAGGGTCTTGCCGAGCGCTCGGCAAATGGCCAGACAGAGGTTGAGGGTTGGGTTATAGTTGCCCGATTCGATCAAACCGATGGTTTGTCTCGTCACGCCCACTCTTTCGGCGAGCTGCTCCTGAGACAGATCCTGTTCGATGCGGGCGACCTTCATTTTGACGTTTTTCATGCCATCGCCTCCAGTTGGCATTATAGCAGGAATAAGCGACTAAATGCAAGATATAAATTGCAAGACGGCATGTATTATTTGCGCTCGTCTTCTGCTTTTCGGCAGGGTGCCAAATCGATGGGAAGAGAACGCTGCCTTGCTGGCTTCCGCGTGCAATGAGAAGATCGGCATCAGATAATCATTTGGGAGGGATTCACATCGAGGTTGTCATTCGGGCAGAGAGGCATACTGACTATCACGCCATCGCTACCGTTAACCACCTGGCGTTCGCCGGGGATCGGGGCCTGTTCACACGGGAAGTGCTCCTGGTTGATTCGCTGCGTCACCGCGCTGAATATGACCCTGACCTGGCGCTGGTGGCCGAGGTGGGCGGTCGCGTAGTCGGTTATGCCCTCTTTTCGCCCTGCCAGTTGTTGATGCGAGGCGAACCGGTGAAGGCCGTGATCTTGGGGCCACTCTGCATTCATCCGGAGTTTCAGCGGCAGGGGATAGGTGGTCGGTTGCTGCTGGAGGGGCACAAGCGGGCGGCTGTCAAGGGCGCTGGTCTTTGTCTTCTCTATGGAGAAAAGGATTACTATCCACGGTTTGGCTATTTGAATAGCGCTTTCTCGGGCAGGGGGCTGTCCCTTGACCGTTCGCTGCTCACCAGCGCCGCTGGCCAGGGGCAGGTGGAGGAGAGACCGCTGACTATTGCGGATGTTCCGCCGATCGTGTCGATGTGGCAGGCATGGCATGCTGACGAGCCGTTGGCCATGTTTCCCGGCAGCAGTTTGTTGGATTGGCTCAGCCACGCCGAGGGGCTCAGGGCGTCCGCTATCTGGAGCGCTGATCGGCTGGTTGGCTATCTGCGCTACAGCGTGGCCAAGCCCTGGGCTCCGCTATCCTTCATCGCAGAGGACACTTCGGCTGCAGCGATGATGCTCAACCACCTCAGCGAGTTGTCTGCCAGCTCTGGCGAGCCCAGGATTCATCTCCCGGTTAACCCGACATCCCCTTTGGTCAAGCAGCGCATTCCTTATGCCTTCCAGTCCGAAGGGCGGATGAGCGTCTATGCCATGATTAAGGTGCTGGATGCGGGTAATCCGGCAGTGGCCACGTATTGCGAGTACTTGCGGGATGAGAGCAACCTGGCCGTGCTCAATCTGCCAGCCCAGTTTGAATGGGCCTAGAAACGAAAAGGGAGTGCGCCTGCTCTTGGTGCACTCCCTTTACTTACTCGGAACTAACTGACCTGGCCTGCAGTTCGTGCGGTCGCCACTCGCCATTGATGGTTACCTCTCCGTCACCTTTAACCCATCCACCAGCATGGGCGGCACCAGCAAGGCGCCGGATTCGCCTCCCCCCAGCCAGTTTGCACCGCGGCCGATGGCCGCGATGTTCGCCATGGCTGCGAAGGCATTGCCGGAGAGCATGGTGTTCTTGATTCTCCCCACGATGCGGCCGGCCCTGACCAGAAACCCGAGTTGAATGGTGACCGAAAAGTCGCCACCCGGGTTGAATCCCGGAGTGCCTGAGATCTGATCGACGATCACGCCGTGATCCATGCAGCTGACTAATTGCTCAAAGCTCATGTCTCCCGGCTGAACCACGACGTTAGAGAAACCGGGTTGCGGTAACGAACTCAACCTGGCGCCTGAGGTGCGACCGATTCTGCGAGCATGCCCTGTGCTGGCGGATCCGGCCGCGGCCGCAGAGCTGAGGTCATGGGCGAAGGCTCGCACTACGCCCGCTTCGATCAAGGGAAAGTGCATAGTGGGCACTCCTTCATCGTCAATGCTGCCGCTGCTTGGGGCCAGGGGTAGAGTGGCGTCATCGGTCACGCTCAATCGGTCGCTGAACACGTGCTCTCCCAACTTTCCAGCCAAAGGGGAAGTATGATGAAACACATTCCGGCCGCTGAAGGCAGCCAGCAGCGGATCCTTGATGATGCTGGCGAAGGCCTTGCTGGTGAAGAGCACCGACTGGTAGCCACTGCCCGCCGCTACCACCTCAGGCGCCTCGGTCAATGGGCCGAACAGATTCCGAGTCAGTCCAGACAAGTCCAGATCGGCCAGTCTTCCGACGCTGACGCTACCGTAGACGTTAAGAATGTCCTGCCCGGCCACCAGTTCCGCCGTGCAGCTGAGAGCCAGTCGGGTTCGTCGGCTGCTGCCATTGCCGCCACCCGTATTCCGAATGCTCGCCGTTTCTTCCACGAGCGTCGCTTCCGTCTCCACGAGAAAGTCCGGGTTTTCCCGGCGGATTAACTGCTGCCACTGGTCCGCCAGGGCAATCAGACCCTCGGTCGACAGACTCTCCAACTCGGGATCGGTGTCCAGGCTGGGAGTGCAGGCGGATGGCCAAGCTAAGTCCACCTTGCGACCCGTCTCCGCTGCCGTCAGTGCAGCCTGCACCAGGGCCGGGACGAGGCCGGGATCGCTGGTTGCGGCAAAGCCCAGCCGCCCGTCCCTCACCAGGCGCAGCGCCGAGCCGCCGAGGCGGCGCGCCTGGCAATAACGCAGCGTTCCAGCATTGAACCTCGCAGCCTGATCCCTCGTCTGCAACTGATACAGTTCTGCCTCCACCCTGTCAGGCAGTAGGCCGAATAGATCTGCCATCGCTACCGCCCCCCCACTACTACATCCTGGATACGAATACTGGGCCCGCCCATTCCTACCGGGATCATCCATTGGCCTCCCTTGCCACAGTAGCTGAAGCTCCAGCGGAAATCGTTTGCCACGGCGTCGATACTGCGCAGAGTCTTGAACACATTTCCGGTCAGTACCGCCCCGCGCACGCGCTCTGCCACTTGTCCGTTGCGGATCATGAACGCTTCTTGCGCGGCAAAGGTGAACATCTCCTTCATCGTGGTGCCGCCCTTCAGGCCGCGAATGAATAAGCCCAAGGGGATACCTCGCAGCATCTCAGCGAAACTGCTGGTGCCGGGTTCGATGCAGGTGTTGGTCATGCGCACCAGCGGAGGGTATTGATAGTTAATGGCTCGCGCGTTTCCGGTGACGGCCTCCTCCATGCTGCCGGCAGTCTCGCGATTGTGCAGGCGTCCGGAGAGCACGCCGTTGCTAATCAATCTGGTCTTGGTCGAGGGGGTACCCTCGTCGTCATAAGCGTAGGAACCGTGTAGCCCCGGAATTGAGCCGCCGTCGCTCACCGATAGAATCGGTGACGCGAACCGGGTGCCGAGCGCCATCGTGCTCCGCAAGTGTTCATTCTCGTGGATCTCGTCTCCCTCGGAAAGATGACCAAACGCCTCGTGAATGAAGAGCCCGGCCATCGACGGATCCATGATTACCGGGTAGGTGCCGCTTTGCACCAGTGGCGCCTCCGCCATTGCGGCTGCGCGGTCGACCGCCTGCTGTAGCTTGTCCTCCTGATTGAGCAAGTCATTGTAACCGTTGACGGAGTTGGCGCCGGTGAAGTATGTTTCCAGCACGTCTTGGTGCCGGGCTATTAGAGTGAAGGAGGCATTCAGATAGCACTTTTCCTGCAAAATGTCGCTGCCCTCGGAGTTTAGGTAGAATCGCCGCTGGAACACATCTTGGTAGCGGCTGAGCACATTGGAGATGTTCGGGTGGGCACCGATCGCCAATCCGGCGTAATTCTCGATCAACTCGAGCTTGGTCTGTAGGTCAATACTCCGTGGATCACCGTCAAGTTCCGCTGCCAGAGTGGCGATTACCGGCGCCACCGGCGCCAGTTCTCTTCTCTTCTTGCCGGCGTGTTTGGCGATGCTGATCGCTTGGTCGACGCAGTCTTCGAGGCGGTCGCCTCTCCGAAAGGCGACGAAGCCCCACACGCCATCCACCAAGGCGCGCACGTTGCCGACGCTGTTTTGCAGCTTGGCCACTTCGTCTACGTCCAGCCCAGAGAGGGCAAGGGAGGTGATGTCCTCTTCTTCCCAGCGGATCTCCAGAAAGTCTGCCCGTTTCCCGGAAATCACCTTGCGCAGTTGGTCTCGCATGGTCTATCCCCTTTCTGTTCATGGTCTAGTTCGCCAGCAAGTGTTGACCCGCTCTTGCCATATCACGCACATGGCCGGCGAACAGCCTGCTTCGATCTCAGCTCAAATCTGGCCTTGCCAGCCCCCCCAGGCGTTCGGTATGATCCAATTGAGTCTCTGCCCCGGTAAGCGGGTGGAAATGCGAAAGGAGGGTGGACATGGACGTCATTCAGAACATCAAGGAGCGCTACACCTCCATGACCAAGACGCAAAGGCGGGTTGCTGACTACATGCTCTCCAACCCGGAATCGATGTCGTTCGTCACGCTGAAGGAAATGAGCGCCGAAATTGAGGTTTCGGAGCCCACCATTCTCACCACCTGTGCGGTACTCGGCTACGAGAACTTCAACGAACTGAAGTATGAGTTTCGCAAGTACATCAGCATGCTGTGTAAAGTGAAGGTGCAGGCTGAGGGTCTGTACGCCTCACCTACCGTGCCCACTCGCGAATTGAGTGACAAGCACAACCTGCTGCTGGAGGTCTGCCAGGAGGAGTTCGACATGACCAAGCAGTTCTTTGCCACGCTGGAGATAGAGAGTATGTTTGAGGCCGCCCGCCTGATCCTGGGTGCCCGCTCGGTGATCATCTGCGGCTTTGGCGTCTCGCGGCAGATCGCCGACTTCTTCTCCATGCGGCTGGCCATTGTCGGCGTGCCCTCAATCGTAGTGAACACGGAATCGCAGGACAGCATTCAGGCTGCCCTCCCGTTTATCAACGACGACGTGTTGCTGTTCGCCTGCTCTTTCCCGGACTATTACTTCATGACCACCAAGTTGGCCGAGTACGCTCAGCACCGGGGGGCACAGGTGGTGGTCATGACCGACAGTCAGAGTTCGCCGGTAGTCAAGTACAGCGCCTTGGCACTAACCTGCCAGACTACGACCCGCCTGTTCTTGAACACAATCGCCCTGCCGATGATGTTGGTCAACTTCATCACCACTGCCATCAACATCGAGCGCAGCGCTTCACTCGACAGGCTTCCGTCTGCGGCGGACGAGTTCGCCAGCTTCTTCGTCTCTGAACATTGATGCGCCGGTGCGTGCGGCCTTAAGAACGCGTTCAGAGAGTCCCCCCTCCTCCCCCGTAGCTCCCGTAGACAGCGAGGTTAGTCAGTTCCCCTCGTAGCGGCTTGGCATGCCGAGCCGATGCCAATGGGTATTGCGGCCTATTCGGGTCGCATGCATGCGACCCCTACGGGCGTACGCACAGCTTAACGATGCGAGGGGTCGAGCGATTGCGTGCGACCCCTACGGGGCGTACGCACAGCTCCGTAGGGGCGCCATGCATGGCGCCCGCAGCATCTGAGTTCTCGCGTCAGCGTCACACCCCGAGCGGCGGGCAAGTCTTTGAACACTTCTTCCATGCTGCGAGACACGATCGGCTCGGCATGCCGAGCTTCTACAGACCACAAGAATGTGTAGTCTCGCATGCCGCGAGTCTACACCACAGGCCCACTTGGGCCTGTTTTTTTGTCCAGCTTTCTCTCCAAGTAAGATTTGCACGACTATTGTAACTCATTTAAGCATACACAACAATATGCCCGGTGTTTATTGACAGACTATTAAGTAGATGATAAAGTTTTGAGTGTACACTAAAATTGCGATGGGAGGCTAGATTGTGACACGGAAATCGGTTAAGCGGTTACTGCTTTTGGCTGCTCTGGCTGTGCTCCTGCTCCCGGTGCTGACCGCCTGCTCCGGAAGCGCCAAGACCAACAGCAAACTGGATGCCGAACAGTACATCAACAACTACCTGACGGCTGATCCGACTACCCTGGATATCAGCCTGCGCTCGGACAGTTATTCCAATTCGGTGTTGGTCAATACCATGGAAGGCCTGGTGCGGATGGAAGAGAAGGAAGGGGATTACTTCCTCGCTCCCGGCGATGCCCAGACATGGGAAAGCAACGAAGATGGCACCGTCTGGACTTTCCACTTGGGCGACAACAAGTGGGAAGATGGCCAGCCGGTTACGGCCCAGGACTACGTTTACTCCCTGCAGCGCAGCTCGCTACCTGAGACCGGCTCGCCGAACAGCTACTTCCTGGCTCCGATTCTCAACTTTGAAGCTGTGAACAAGGGACAGAAGCCAATCGGCGAGTTAGGCGTGAAGGCCATCGATGAGAAGACACTGCAAATCACGCTGACGAAACCGGTGCCGGCCTTCCTCAGCATGATTGACGGAACCGTCTACTATCCGCAGCGCCAAGACAAGATTGAGGCGTGGGGCGAAAAGTACGGGTCAGAAGCCCAGTACACGATTTCCAATGGGCCATTTAAGGTGGAAAGCTGGACCCATAACAGCTCACTGACCATTGCTAAGAACGATCAGTACTGGGATGCGGAGCATGTCAAGCTAGCCAAGGTCAATTTTGCGATCATGACCGATGAGACAACCTACTATAACGCCTATGAAAGCGGCCAGATCGACTTTGTCGGCACCGGCAGAAGCGAGTGGATCGAGCGTTTCTCCGAGCGAGACGACTCTACATACAACTCGTACACCTCGGCCACGATCACGTACGCCTTCTTCAATGCTCAGGATAAGCTCTTCAAGAACCTCAACGTGCGCAAGGCATTCTCTTTGGTTATCGATCGTGAGGACATCAACGAAATGTGCTTCAGCGGTCTGCGGGTGCCGACTTATGGCTGGGTTGTGCCCACCATTTCCGTTGGCAACACCAACTATCGCGAAGCCGCGGGTGACATGGTCAAGGATATGCAGACCGAGTTGCAGAATTCCGGCAAGACACCTAAGGATCTGCTGCTGCAGGGAATGCAGGAGCTCGGGTTGGGTAGCGACCCCTCCAAACTGAAAGTGACCTTCTCCCTGGCCGGAACGGATGACTGGTACCGCACACTGGGCGAGTACCTGCAGCAGGTCTGCGCATCAGCGCTAGGGGTCAATCTGGAGCTCAGCTTTGCCGAATGGGGCATCTTCTATGACAACGTCCAGAACGGTAAGTACCAGATCGGCTTCATGGGCTGGGGCGCCTACTATAACGATCCGTACGATTTGCTCAGCTTGTTCATCTCCGACTACGACATGATCGAGACGGGCTGGAAGAACACTCAGTTCGACGAGTTGGTGCGCCAGGGCTCGGTGGAGATGGATGAGCAGCAGCGGCTGCAGGATTACATCGCCGCCGAAACCATCCTGATCAAGGATGAGTGCGCGGTTGCTCCTCTGGCTACCTCCAGAGTCAACCAGTTTGTGCGCAATTACGTTCACGGGTATGCCACCCTCGGTTTTTCCAACATGGGCTATAAGTATGTCTATACTCAGGGTCGGCCATAGTCTGGGGCGAAATATGCGACAAAGGCAGCGCCGTTGGGCGTTGCCTTTGTTGTCAGGTCTCTGGTTGGGGTTGACGACGGTCAGCCAGTCGACGAAAGGAGCCTAGCCAATGCGTAACTATGTACTGAGAAGAATCGGCTACGCCGTGCTCACCCTGTTGATCGTGGTCACAGTCACCTTCTTCTTGATGCGCAGCATTCCGGGAGACCCCCTAGCCAACATGGCGCGCGGTTTGCCTGAGCAGACCCGGGCCAACTTCTACGCCAAGTACGGCTTGGATCAGCCGCTCTTCAGCCAGTTCCTGAAATACATGCAGAACTTACTGCGCCTTGATCTGGGCGAGAGTGTGGTCTTTCCAGGTAGATCCGTCAGCACCACCATCGCCCAGACCTCGCCCATTTCTGGCCTGGTGGGGGGAGTCGCTCTGGTCATCGGCTTTGCTATCGGCATCGCTCTCGGGGTGATCGCTGCCTTGCACAAGAACCGCTGGCCGGACTATCTGGTGATGTTCCTGGCGATTCTCGGCGTCACCATTCCGGTGTTTGTCCTGGCATCCTTACTGCAGTATGTTGCCTCCGTCAAATTGGGCTGGTTGCCGTCTTCCGGATGGGGTAATCTTAAGCACTTGGTCCTGCCGGTAATCGTGCTCAGCTTTGGGCCGATTGCCACCTTTGCCCGCTACATGAAGTCGAGCCTGCTGGACACGCTCAGCCAGGACTACATTCTGACAGCGCAAGCCAAGGGATTGAGCAGTCGAGCCGTAATCTGGCGGCATGCCATGCGCAACTCCATGCTGCCGATCATCACCATCCTGGCTGGGCGTATTGTGGGCGTGTTCACCGGTGCCTTCGTGGTGGAGCGCATGTTTGGCATTCCTGGGATAGGGTTCTACTACATCAGTTCCATCAACAACAACGACTATTCCATGATCCTGGGTACAACCATATTCTACGCTGCGTTGTTTGTGGTGGCGCAACTGCTGGTCGACTTGGTATACGTGCTGGTGGACCCGCGGATCAGAATTGCGGCTGGCAGCAACTAGGGCCGCGTAACATCCAAGACTACCATGGGGCGTCAAGTCTCAGTCCAATTGGACGCGGGTATCGCGGAATCTTCCATTGTCAAGTTTGAGACTTAACGCCGTACTAGGAGGAGAGCAATGGAAGAGATGCTGGACCACGAATTGTTTGTGGTGGTGGGCGTAGACAATAGCGAGGCGGAGAGGATGGCGCGTCCGCGGGTTAGCTACATGAAGGATGCCTGGCGCCGCTTTCGGGAGAACAAAGTAGCCACTCTTTCACTCATTTTGCTGGTCGTGCTGGTGGCGTTGGTGATCCTCGGACCCGCCATCAGCGGCTATAGCTATGAGCAGATTGACCAAGCTAGCCGCAATTTGGCGCCAAACGCGCAGCATTGGTTTGGCACTGACAAACTGGGGCGGGATCTGTTTGCTCGGGTTTGGCAGGGCGGCCGGGTCTCAATGATCATCGGAATCGTGGGGGCGCTGGTCTCCTCGGTTGTCGGCTGCATCTACGGTGGCATTTCCGGCTACTTCGGCGGCCGGGTGGATGACATCATGATGCGCGTTGTGGAGGTGCTGATCAGTGTTCCCTACTTGATAGTCGTAATTTTGCTCTCGGTCGTGCTGCAGAGCAAGAGCCTGTTCACGCTGATTCTAGCCATGACAATCACTGGCTGGTGCGGCATCGCTCGCTTGGTGCGGGGGCAGGTGCTGCAGGTAAAGAGCCAGGAGTACATCATGGCCGCCCAGGCGCTCGGTGTCAGCTCGTGGCGGATCATTCTGAGACACGTCATCCCCAATCTGCTCAGTGTGGTGATCGTGGCCATCACCTTCGATATTCCCGGGTACATCTTCGGCGAGGCATTCTTGAGCTTCATCGGCTTGGGCATTCAGCCCCCGAATACCAGCTGGGGCGCGCTGGCTTCCAGTGCCCAGAACCTGTATACGTTCTATCCGTACCAACTGTTCATCCCTGCGTTGATGATCGCGCTGACCATGCTGGCCTTCACGCTCCTCGGTGACGGTTTGCGGGACGCACTTGATCCACGGCAGAGAAAGTAGAGGGGGTGAGGGAATGGAGAGAGTCCTCGATGTACAAGACCTGCACGTCTCCTTCAACACCCATGCCGGAGAAGTACGCGCGGTGCGGGGTGTCAGCTTCCACGTGAACGCTGGCGAGACGTTGGCTTTTGTCGGCGAGTCAGGCTGTGGCAAGACGGTCACGGCCAAGGCACTACTGCGCTTGCTGAAGCCGCCCTTTGCCGTGATCAAGCCGGGCTCCCAAATTAGCTACGGCGATCAGGACGTGCTCGGCATGGATCAGCGCCAGTTGCAGCAATACCGCGGCAATGAAGTGAGTATGATCTTCCAGGACCCGATGACTTCGCTTAACCCGACCATGACCTGCGGCAAGCAGATCATGGAGGCCCTGGTGCTGCACAAACAGCTGACCAAACCGCAGGCCAAGGCGGAAGCGATTGAGGCGCTCAAGCTGGTGAAGATTCCGGATGCGGAACAGCGCTTCAGTTCCTATCCGCATGAACTTTCCGGAGGAATGCGGCAGCGGGTGATGATCGCCATTGCCCTGTCCTGTTCTCCCAACTTGCTGATTGCGGACGAACCAACAACCGCTCTGGATGTGACCATCCAGGCGCAGATTATCGATCTGCTGCGCGAGTTGAAGACCAAACTGAATACGGCCATCATCCTGGTGACGCATGATTTGGGTGTGGTGGCCAACTTGGCCGATCGCATCCAGGTGATGTATGCCGGGCAGATTCTGGAGCGGGGAACCGCCAAGGAGATCTTCTATCAGGCCAAGCACCCGTACACTTGGGCCCTGCTCAGTTCCATCCCCAAGCTGGCCAAGCGGAACAAACAGGAACTCTACTCACTGAAGGGAACGCCCCCTGACCTGATCCTGCCGCTGGAGAGCTGCCCCTTCGCCAGTCGCTGCGAATACTGCATGGCCATCTGCAAGCAACGGATGCCGGCAGAGACTGCCCTGAGCGAGACGCATCGCATCTCCTGTTGGTTGCAGCATCCCTGCGCACCAACGGTGGAGCCGCTATACCGGAGGGAGGTGGGCGACGATGGAGCCCAAGGCTGAACGTGAGCAGCTGCTGCAGGTCAGAGGTCTCTGCAAGCATTTCCCTGCCAAGCAGAGAAAGGTGCTGAAGGCAGTTGATCAAGTCTCGTTCGATATCTATCGGGGTGAGACACTGGGGTTGGTTGGTGAGTCCGGCTGCGGCAAGACGACTTGCGGGCGCACCGTGCTCCGGCTGCACACGCCCACCGGCGGCCAGGTGTTGTACAGGGGTCAGGATATGTCGGGCAGGGTCGCGCCCAAGGACTTGTTGACCTTCAAGCGCAACGCCCAGATGATCTTCCAGGACCCGTACTCTTCCCTGGATCCGCGCATGACGATCGCTGAGATTGTGGGGGAAGGGCTGTCCGTGCACTACGACTACTCGTCCGCAGAACGGCAGCGGCGCGTGACCGAGCTGCTGGCCAAGGTGGGGCTGACCGAGGACTATGCCAATCGGTTTGCCCACGAGCTGTCCGGCGGGCAGCGCCAGCGGATCGGCATCGCGCGGGCATTAGCTGTCGATCCCGAGTTCATTGTCTGCGATGAGCCCATTTCCGCACTGGATGTATCCATTCAGTCGCAGATCATCAATCTGCTGATCAAATTGCAGCAGGAGCACAACTTGACCTATCTGTTCATTTCGCATGACCTGTCCATGGTGCGGCACATTTCCGATCGGGTTGGAGTGATGTATCTGGGCAGCTTGGTGGAACTGGCCCCAAGCAGCGACATCTTCTCGCAGCCACTGCACCCCTATACCAGCGCCCTGTTGTCGGCAATTCCTTCACCAGATCCGGATGCGGAAGCCACCCGCCAGCGCGCGAAACTGGAGGGGGAAGTGCCGAGCCCGATCGATCCGCCCTCAGGCTGCAAGTTCCGCACCCGCTGTCCGCATGCCCGTGAAATTTGCGCAAAGGCGCAGCCAGCTCTGATTGAGGTCGCTCCCGGGCATTTCACGGCCTGCCATCGTTGGCGGGAGCTAGGAGTGGCGCTGCAATAGTAGACCAGTATATTTGCATTGCGGGAAGTCGACTTATCACGAAGAGTGCGCCCTATTCGGCGCACTC
>JAEZJZ010000015.1 GCA_023436245.1 Bacillota bacterium
CGCTTACGTGCACAGATGTTGTCCGTAGGGTGCGGTGTGGCTTCAGCACGGGTCGCATGCATGCGACCCCTACGGGCGGGCGAGATCTGCATACGCTCTCGTAGGGGCGCCATGCCAGCAACACAAAGTGTTGCGATCTCCAATAGAGCGATTCTTGCTTGTCAAGAATCGGCTTGCACCTTTGGCGCCCGCCTACCGGTGGGCTTTTGGCGACAGCCCCGCGACATGCGGTCAGCTTACCTTCGCCCGGAACAAGCGATAGACCAAGAGGTTGATCAGCAGCGCGTACGCCAACCCGATCAGCAGATAGGCGGCATAGCCGAGTTGAAACGCATGCTGCGGAAGTATCGTCACTGCCAGTGCCTTGGCTGGCCAGAAGCCCGGCACGAACGAGAAGAGGAACTCCTTGGCGTCGAAGAACAGCAGGCCCACGATGGGGAAGATGATCAGCACCCCGGTGCCCTTGACCATGGCGAATCCTTCGATCTTGTTGCTGGCCACTGCGTTGATCAGTAAGGCGGTCAGCGGAGCGGACAACGCTGAGACGACGGAGACGGCCCAGATCGTTCCCGCAGGGATTGAGGCAAGTTGCGCCACCCAGATGGCGAAGGCTGAACCGAGCACGCTGAGCGCGAATACCAGGAACAGCTTCAGACCGATGAAGAACTCCAGGCTCATCGGCGCTACCTTGATGGTCAGCAGAATGTTGTCGTCGCGATCCTCTAGAATGGAGAAGCCGGCCACTGCCCCGACGATCAGCGGGGTGAGCAACAGCAGGGCGGCCTCGATCAGGAAGTAATAGGGGGCGATCGAGGCCCCTGTTTTGTCCTCAATCACGGGGATCAACCAGCGCACGGCCAGACCCAGAATCAAGGGGTAGGCGATGAAGAAACCGAGCAGGGAGTCGCGGGCCCACTTCTTCAACTCATACAGCGCGTAACGGGAATAGAACACCTAAATTCCTCCCTTCGCTGCATAGGCACTGAACTGGCGACGGATGGCCACATAGAGCAGACCACCGAAGGCTAGCAGATAGGCCAAGGCGATGCCCAACTCTCTGCGCTCAATCGGCAGCGATGCGGCCTGCAATAGGACCATGGCATGCTTGGCCGGATTGATGTACTGAATGACGGTCAGCCAAGTGCCCTGCACGAACTGGGTCAACTCAAGCACCGTGGGCACGGCCAAGAGCAGCATCAGCTTCATGATTGTCTGCAGCAGGTCTGTGAAGTCCTTGGAGTAATAGGTGAGCAGAATGCCCAACTGGGCGAACGTGAACGAGACCAGCACCACCGCTGCGAAAATTCCTGGAAGGTTGATCTTAAGGCCCTTGAACAGCATTCCGTAGAGCAGGAGCAGCACCAGGCTGGTCAGGCTGGAGGTCACCACTCCCAGAGTCTTGGCTAGCAGGTAATCGCCGCTGGCAATCGGCGTGATCAGCATCGACTTCAGGGTGTTCTCCTGCTTCTCAAAGGTGAGGGTCACTCCGGCCAACAGTATGGACATCAAAGTGGCATCGGCCACCAGCAGAATGGGGAAGAGGGCGTTGATGCCGTCGGACTCAGCAGCTCCGCTGAACTGAATCATCAGCACCCAGATCACCGCTGCCGCCAGCCCGGCCAGAGAGATGCCATAGCGGCGCATGCGCATGACCTCGCCGCGATATAGCTGCAGCAGTCTAGTCATGCAGCTTCACCCCTGCCACCTTGATAAAGATGTCGTCGAGGGTGGTCTCCCCGCTGTGAAAGGTCACCAGTTCCTTGGTTCTGATCAACTGCAGGAAGCGTTCATCTTGCCCTAACGCTGCCATTTCGAACTCAGCCTGCTGCAGGCTGCCGTCCGTTTCGCGATATTCCACCTGCACGGCGCGCCGGCCATAGCGCAGTTTCAGGTTCTTCGGCGAGTCGATTTCCCTGATTTCTCCGTCTGCAATGAAGGCGACCCGGTCGCACAGCTCGTCGGCGTCGTGCATCAGATGCGTGGTCAGGAAGACAGTGCCGCCGGCCTGCTGGAACTCGCGGATGATGTCCTTGATCACCCTGGCGTTCTGCGGATCCAGCCCGTTCGTCGGCTCATCCAGAAAGAGCACCTTGGGGTCATTCAGCAGGGCCCGCACGAAGTTCAGACGCATCTTCATCCCCTTGGAGTACTCCGCCACGCGTTTGTCCCGATGCTCCCACAGTCCGACCCGCTTCATCAGAGCCTCCACGTCTATCTGGCGGTGATAGAGGTGACTGTAGAAGTCCAGGTTTTCCAGGGCGGTCAACTTGGAGAAGTGCACGGGCAGTTCGAAGCCAACACCCACTTCGTTGAACAACTCCCGCCCATAGCTTCTGAGATCGCGCCCCCGGTAGAGAATCTCCCCCCGATATCCCTGCAGGATCTTGATCAACAGCTTCTGAGTGGTCGATTTGCCGGCTCCGGACGGGCCCAAGAAACCAAAAATCTCGCCCTCGGCAAACTGAAAAGAAATGCCCTTGATCGTGTCCTCCTTGGCGCGTGGATACCGGAACCGCAAGCTATTGACTGAAAACACGGTCATCCCCCCAATGATCTGTTCTGTTAGGCGGTTGTCAACGGTAGAACACCTGGCGCAACAGATCCAGATACTGATCCACCTCTGCGATCAGTGCGGCGTGGTCAAGCAGGTGGAACGGGGTGTCTTTCACCCTGGCAGCCAGCTTGTTGGCGAAGCCCTCGATCGTCCAACTCATCGCCTCGATCACTTTCCTGCCGTCAAGATCCGCCCGAAAAAGGGTGTAATCCACATCAGTGAAGAACTTGGCATAGAAGTCCGAGATGTACTGCTGGTTGGTGCGCTGCAGCTCACTGACCAGATCGTTGGCGCCTCCAAAGTTGACAGCCACCAGGAAGTTGAACAGTTCTGGGTTCTTCAGGGTTAGCTTCAGCTTCAGAACGGCCATGTCACGCCATTTGCGCAGGATATCGCGCTCATTGAGATCGACCTTAGCCCAGAAACTGTCCAGGAGTGTTTGTACGGCGTAGTTGTAGAGAAACAGAAACAGACTCTGCTTGTTGCCGAAGTAGTGAAAGAGCAGCCCTTTGGAGATGCCGGCTCCCTTCACGATGGCGTTGGTGGAGGCACGGTCATAGCCCTTGCTGAACTCAGCCAGCGCTGCGTTGATGATCCGCTGTTGCTTGGCCTCGTCGAGTTCCAGAAACTTGTCAGTCACGTCTTCACCTCGCGTTATTGACCAGGTTGGTTAATCCCACTATATTCCTTTTGACCACCGTGGTCAATTGAACGATAGAAGAATGGCAAGCCGATCATCCTGCGGATGCACGTGGTAGTCTACCAGCATCGCTCAGTGCGACCCTCTGCGGCTGACCAGTTCCTGCACCACTGCCTGCACAGGCACGCCCTGATCGACCATCAACACCAGGCAGTGAAAGAGGAGGTCAGCAAGCTCATAGGTCAGCTCAACCGCCGACTGGTTTTTTGCGGCGATGATCACCTCTCCGGCTTCCTCCGCCACCTTCTTGGCGATGCGGTCGACTCCCCCGCGAAACAGCCTGGCTGTGTAGGACTCAGGCGGTGCTGCTTGCTTGCGCTCGGATAGCACTGTGACCAGTTCGCTGAGTAGTTGACCCGGGTTCATCCCTGCTTCCGGCGCTGACCAGATCTGGTGATGGAAGCAGGATTGTTCGCCAGTATGGCAGGCAGGACCGTCCTGTCTTACCTGCAGCAGTAAGCTGTCCGCATCGCAGTCATAGCTGATGCTCTCCACCCACTGTCGGTGACCCGAAGTTTCGCCCTTAACCCAAAGACACTGTCGGCTGCGGCTGAAGTAGCAGGCTTGGCCGCTGGTCAGTGTCTGATTCAGTGCTTCCTCATTCATGTAGGCGAGCATTAGCACCTGGCCAGTGGTGGTCTCCTGCACCACCACCGGGATCAGACCTTGCTCGTTGTACTGAAGTTGCATGGTCGTACGCTCACCCCTTGCGCCGCCAGGGCGGCCTTTAGTTGATCTATGGCGAGGACATGGTCGTGAAACAGCGATGCCGCCAGCGCGGCATCGGCAGCCCCAATGGTGAACACATCTACGAAGTCCTGCACAGAGCCGGCCCCGCCTGATGCGATCACCGGAATGCTGACGGCAGTGGACACGGCGCGCGTCAGCTCCAAATCATAGCCCTGCTGCTGGCCATCTGCATCGATGCTGGTCAGCAGGATCTCGCCGGCGCCGGCATCCGCCGCCTGTTTGGCCCAGACAACCGCATCCAGGTTGGTCGGTCGCCGGCCGCCGTGAGTATGCACCTGCCACCCACTGGCTGTACGTTTGGCGTCGATGGCCACCACAACACACTGGCTGCCAAACTGGGATGCGGCTAGGGAGATCAGCTTGGGCTCGCATACGGCAGCGGAGTTGACGCTTACCTTGTCAGCCCCCTGTCGCAGCAGTCGGCGGAAATCCTCCAGGTCATGCACTCCTCCACCCACGGTGAAGGGAATACTCAGTTCGGCTGCTACCCTCCACAAGTAACTGCTCGCCGTCTTGCGCCCATCGCTCGAGGCGGAGATGTCCAGTAACACCAGTTCATCGGCCCCCGCCTGCTCGTAGTGTCTGGCCAGCTCCGCCGGATCGCCCGAGTCACGCAGATTCTGAAAGCTCACACCTTTCACCACTCGCCCTCGGGCGACATCCAGACAAGGGATGATGCGCCTAGCCAACATGCGACTCACCTCCGGCCACCAACGCAAGCGCTCCGCTCAGAGTGAAGCGCTGCTCATACAGGGCTCGCCCGACGATAGCGCCCTGCAGACCGATATCACTCAGATCCCGTAGCGCCTGCAAATCTGCCAACGAGGAGACTCCCCCAGCGGCGGTGACGCGCAGGCCAGACGCCAGGGCCACCTGCAGTTCCTGCAAGTCTGGACCGGCCATGGTGCCGTCGCGATCGATCGCTGTGTGAATGATCTCCTGCACTCCCAGCCCCCGCAAGCTCGTCAGCAGGTTCGGCAGTGGCGGCCCTTCCTGATGCAGCCAGCCCGCCGTTGCCGGTTGACCGCCTCTGGTGTCCACCGAAACGATGATGCGGTTGGGATACCGCTGGAGCAGTTGCTGCAGCCAGTCGGGCCTGCGGATGGCAGCTGTCCCCAGGATGACGTGCGCTGCACCGGCAGCAAGTGCCTGCTCCACGCTGACATCGCTGCGCAGACCGCCCCCATACTGGACCGGCACAGTGACAGCCGTCGCAATGCTGCTAAGTTGATTGAAGTGTGACGGCTGGCCAGCCCGCGCACCGTCCAGATCAACTAGATGCAGGCGCCTTGCGCCTTGGCGCGTCCACTCTTGGGCCACCTCTACCGGGTCGTCGGAGAAGACTGTCTCCGCCGCGTAATCTCCCTGCCAGAGGCGGACGCAGCGCCCGCCTCGCAGGTCAATGGCCGGAATGACCTCCATGCCTAACCCCTCCAATCCAGAAAGTTCTGCAGCAACTGACGGCCAGCGGTGCCGCTCTTCTCAGGATGAAATTGCACTCCGCAGATTGAATCCCGCCAGACGGCCGCTGCTAAAGGAGTGCCGTACTCCACGGTCGCCTGCTGGCACGAGAGAGCGTTCAGAGAGTCCGGTTTCCCTGGTATCGTAGCACCACAGCATGCTGTGGTGC
>JAEZJZ010000059.1 GCA_023436245.1 Bacillota bacterium
TAGACCATCCCACCATTCGTTCCACTCCCTCTCCGACTCGTCCAGTATACCGAACGAGTGGTAGAGAGTGGCTAATCTTATCCAGTGGAAGTGGCCGAAATCTGTCCATTAGATATTACCGTTTACAAAGCGCTGGCGGTCAAGCGCGACTACCCCCCGCTGCTGACCAAAGAACAATACCTGGAGCAGTGGGAAGAGTTCTGCGGCAAGTAGCGGTCCCTTGCGGGCGCCCGGTGCTTGGGCCGCATGGCAACCCATGGAAAACATTCATGCACGTAAACGCAAGAGAGACGACAGTCGTCGTCTCTCTCGCGTTAGGGTACGCAAATGCTCTCTGTAGGTTACGATGTGGCACCACAGGGGTCGCATTCATGCGACCCCTACGAGTGAGCGGGGTATGCATGGGCCTCCGTAGGGGCGCCATGCCAGCAACACAGAGTGTTGCGAGCTCCAATGAAGCGATTCTTGCTTGTCAAGAATCGGCTTGCACCTTTGGCGCCCGCTAGCGGATAGGCTTTTGCGACAGCCCCTTCAGTTATGGTTCAACTCAATCGTTCTATTGAGGCACCGAGAGCAGCGAATTTCAGATCCAGGCGCTCATATCCGCGATCTGCATGCTCAAATCCTTCGACGATGCTCTCCCCACTTGCCGAAAGCGCAGAGATCAGCAGTGCGGCGCTCGCCCGCAGATCAGTTCCTCGCACCTCTGCCCCGGACAGCTGCTTGACGCCTTCAATGAAGGCAGTGCGCCCATCTATGCGCACATTTGCCCCCATCTTCACCATCTGATTCAGATGTTCAAAGCGTTCATCCCAGATCGTCTCAGTGATTACGCTCATCCCATCTGCCGTGGTCAGCAGAGCACTCATTGGAGCCTGAAAGTCCGTGAAGAAGCCCGGGAGTGGCAGCGTCTTGACATTGACTGCCGTGACCCTGCGATCACATCGCACACGAATGCTATCATCACAGAGGTCAATAATCACTCCGGCCTCCTGCAGTTTGGCGATGATGGCTTCCAGATGATCGGGGATAGTGTTCTTCAGCACGACATCCCCCCGAGTCATCGCCGCAGCCACCATCAGAGTGGCCGCTTCGCTTTGATCCGGAATAATGGCGTGCCTGCATCCGTGTAGTCGCTTCACTCCCAGGATGCGGATGGTCTCCGTCCCGGCACCGAGTACCCTCGCGCCCATGGCATTCAGGAAATTGGCCAAATCAACGATGAACGGACCGCGATATGCGTTGAAAATGGTGGTTGTGCCCTCGACCAGCACAGCCCCCAGCATCAGGTTGACCGTCGCACCGACGGTAAGCACATCCAGGTAGACGGAGTGATTGCTGGGCCGCTTCTGCATTTGCACTTTGACCAAGCCGTGTTCAATTGTCGCCTCGGCCCCCAAAGCGCGAAACCCCTTCAGATGCTGGTCAATAGGCCGCGGCCCCAGGTCATCGCCCCCGGGCAAAGCCACCTCAGCCTGGCCGAATTTGGCGAGTAGCACGCCAAGCAGATAGTAGGAAGCGCGCATGCGCTTCACCAGGGTCTGGCTAGCGACATGACTGCGGAGGCCACTAGGGTCAATAGTCATCTGGCCTTGTCCGGAATAGTCTACAGTGGCGCCTAATTGGCGCAGGATGTCTGCAAAAACCTCCACATCACTGATGTTTGGCAGGTTCTCAATGGTGGAAGGTGTGTCAGCCAAGAGAGCAGCCGGGATGGCGGCGAGAGCAACATACTTGGAGCCACCTACGGGCACAGTACCAGCAAGCCTGGTGTCACCCTTAACGCGCAGAGCAGTCATGGCCATCGCTCCTTAAGTCTTTTCTTACCGAAGCTCAATAGATGAGCGACGCGATCATCGCATGTGTTCAGAGGATTGGCAACACGGCTGATAGCGGCGTGACAGCCGCAAATCGCTTTCAATTATCCATTAACCTCTCTCTACTGTCAACTAGGAGGGGTTTCCCAGCCAACCGTCCGTGCATGGTCAACACTCCGGTCCAGTTATAATTGTGCCAACCTCTGGCTGATCTATCCAAGCAACACTTCGTGTTGCTTGGATTGACACTAGTTAAGGCGTCGCATATACTGATTGCGAAGGGGAGTAGCTATGGCCCGATTGTGGCCATGCTCAGATCGTCAACACGTCGGCTTAGCCGCCGGTCTGAGCACAGAACACCCTCGTGTTTTGTTTTGAAGCAAGACCTTCGCCTCAACCAGGCGAGGGTCTTTTTTGCGGCCTGGAATAATTGAACTAGTGAGGTGTCTACTATGCAGTTATCCCCTCCCGCGCTAGCCGGCATCATTTTCGGCATCACCTATCTGTTGATCATCTCCCGGGTGGCACGCCCTATCTTGGTGGTGGCCATCGCCGCAATCGCCTTAATCGCCACCGGAACAATCGACACGCAGACTGCTGTTGCTTCTATTAATTACAACGTTCTCGGCATCTTCTTTGGCACCATGGTGCTGGCTGAGCTATTCATCGCCTCGCGCGCACCAGACTATCTGGCCGGCAAGGTGGTGGCCCGGGTGCGTACGGCGGGAATGGCGCTCGTGGCCGTCAGTGCCTTCGCGGGGTTCATCTCGTCCTTTGTGGACAATGTGGCAACAGTGCTGATCGTGGCGCCAATTGCCCTGGACATTTCGCATCGGCTTCGCACTTCGCCGACGCCGTTCCTGATTGGCATAGCTATCTCCTCCAACCTACAGGGCATGGCCACGATGATCGGTGACTCCACCAGCATCATTTTGGCCACCACAGCCAAGATGAACTTCATGGAGTTCTTCTGGCTGCGCGGGAGGCCTGGCATCTTCTTTGCGGTGGAACTAGGAGCGGTGGCCGCTACCCTGCTGCTTTGGTGGCTCTTTCGCCACCTACGCCAGCCGATCGAGTTCCGCCAATCAACCGTGGTGTTGACCTGGGTGCCAACAGTCTTCCTGGTGGGGCTGGTGGTCACATTGGCTGTTTCTTCCTTCATCCCAGGTCGTCCTGACTACCTGGTAGGGGCGATCACACTGGGCTTCGGTCTGTTGGCCGTGCTCTGGAATACAGCGGCAGGGCGCCTCCCCTTTTCCTTCATGCAGTTGGACTGGGAAACGTTCTTCTTCCTGGTAGGCATCTTCGTCCTGGTCGGCAGCCTATCGGCCACGGGTGTCGTAGGCATGCTGGCCGATGCAATCGCGCGCATGACCGGTGGCAGCACCCTGGTCGCTTATCTGGTACTGGTGCTGATGTCCGTCGTCGTTTCTGCCTTTGTAGATAATATTCCCTACACAATCGCTATGCTGCCGGTGGCACAGCAGGTCGCAACCGCTCTGGGCGCTTCTCCTTACCTGATGATGTTTGGCCTGCTGGTCGGCACATCACTCGGGGGCAACATTACCCCCATTGGCGCCTCCACCAATGTGGTTGCGGTGGGCATGCTGCGCAAGCGCGGCATCAACGTTTCTTTCGGAGAGTTCGCGAAGATCGGGCTGCCTTTTACTGCAGCAGCCGTGGGCGCAGCGGCGGTCTTCCTCTGGGTACTTTGGGCCTGACAAGGAGTGGCGACTACAGACGATTGAGTCACAATAAAGGACGGTGGCTGGCAATTCTGCCGGCCACCGTCTTCTATGTTCCACCATAGCACCACTGCATCGCCCTCTTCATACAGCTACGGGTGATCTAGGCACCTCCAACCATACGCGAATGGACCGGAAAGAGAATCAGTTAAGACACCGTTATTTCCAGTTCCCTGCGCTCACGCCCATGTCCCGCCACTTTCTGTACCAGCGGGTGCTCTCGATTGAGTCGGCAAGCTGTGGTCGGAAACTCGGGCTTATAAGGGTTAGGGACTGAGTAGGTGGAGACGATCTCCTCCCCTATCGCTTGATTGATCAAAGCCTGCGGATCGCCAATTCCGGTGAGCAGACGGTTGATCAGCATCTTCAGTCCCACAAACGGTAGATTTCCCTGCTCCAGAGTTTCCAGCCTCTGAATGAGCATGGACATGTCCGTACGAGTGCCGGTCTGCGTAGGAGCGGCTTTCACCGGTGCGATGCCCAACAACCCCTCTATCTGTGTGAAGGAATCGGCAAACATCACCAAGTCGTTGCTGGTCGTGCGGGAGACGCCGAACACCACCACACGCTTGTTGCGGGTATGTAGTTTGCGGATCAGTTGGATCAGGTCGCGGTCTCCGCACACCAGGATGTAGGTGTCGATATCGTCCCGCGTATACATCAGCTCCAGCGCATCCAGGGATAGCTCTATGTCAGCGGCGTTCTTGCGAATACTCTCCGTCACTGATTTGGAGAAGACATGTCGAGGTTCAACGCTCTTGCGCTGCAGCTCAGTCTGCAATCCCTTAAACTCCGCCTGGTCAAAATCGGCGTATGCCAGGGCCATTACTACCTGACCTTCTTTGCCAGCCTCCTGCTTGACCAAGTCGACCAAGCGCCCGGCCTGCGGCACCAGCATGTAGTTGTTTTTCATACTCCAATATACATTCTCGTAATCAATAAACACAGCTACGTTACTAACCAAGATCAAAACTCCCTCCTTCCGCCGCCTGAATGAGAACCATCAACTAGCCTGCCCGGCTGAAGGGTGCACTATGACTGATCAAAGAAGAAAGAAAATTCTGCAGCTGAATGGGCGTTCCTTATCAGCGCGCCCGCAATCTGGTAGAATGGTGCGGGGAAGCTCGGAGGGAGGTGGTTCTATGGGTGGAGACCGCTTCGGCGGAGAAGAGGCGAGGCGTTGGTTTTGGCTGGCTGCAATCAGCCTCGGCATGCTGTTCATGATCCAGGTTTCCTCTCCGCACCAATACCTCATCCTGCCCCTGCTGATCTATATGATCGCACTCCGAACCCGACGACCCCAGCGCCCTACCGCAACACAGTCTCCGTCCCGCATCCAGAATGAGGATGAAACCAGCATGGACAACACCCTGGAGAACGATGAAGCTTCGCTGGAGGTTCTCGGCTTGCGAATGCAGTTGCTGCACCTGATTATCGACCAGTCTCCGGCGGCAGTGATTGCGCTGGACAGCGCGGAGCGAGTGCAACTATTCAATGCAACTGCTGAAAGCATGTTTGATCTGAAGGAGAAGAACCTGCTGGGGAACCCGCTGCCGGAAATGCTGTCCATGCTCCAGCCATTTCTCAGGCGAGGGGATGAATCGGCCGGATTCACCCTCAGCATTGGCGAAGGAGACAGCCGACAGACGCTAGCGGTGACGACAAAGACCTGGTTGGACAATAACGGCCTCCGGGCCGGCATGCTCTGCTCCATTTCCGACATCACTAGCAGCGAACGCCTGAAGGAAAGTGCTCTGCGCAACGAGCGCCTGGCTGCCATCGGGCAGATGGCAGCTGGAACGGTTCACGAACTACGTAACCCGCTGGCAGCCGCCAGGGGATTCGTGCAGCTCCTGGGCAAGGTGAAGTCACCGGACGATTTTCCTCACGAATACTCGGAGCTCGCCCTCTTAGAGATCGACCGCATGGATCAAATACTTCAGGAGTATCTTCTGCTCTCCAAGGCAGTCCTGCCGGATCTTGTCTCGCTTGACCTCACCGGAATGCTCAAGAACACGCTGGACTTATCTGAGGGCATCTTTGCCCAGAAGCGAATCAAGCTCGTACTGCTGCCTTCCCCATCCGTGCCTGTCCTGGCGGATTGCCAATACGTGCAACACATTCTGCAGCACCTGCTCTATAACGCGGTTGAAGCTACGCCCGACGGGGGACAGATCACGGTTAGCCTGCAGCGCTCTGGCAGGATGGCGATGGTCGAAATCAAGGACAGCGGACCTGGAATGGATCAGGACGAGCTGGCTCATTGCTTTGAGCCGTTCTACAGCACGAAGGAGGCCGGCGTCGGCTTAGGACTGACAGTCTGCCAACGCTTGGTGGAACAGCTCGGTGGTTTCCTGACCATCGACAGCCAGCTCGAAGTGGGAACCACCGTCCGACTTAGCCTCCCGACTGCTGGCAGCTAGGCGAAAGAACGCCGATTGCTGATGAAACAGGCATGAAATGAAGGGCAAGCTCCCAACGATTCAGTCGGGTGCCTGCCCTTCTTGAATTAACCTAAACACGCTGCAAGTGCAGAGTGACTTCCTGACGGTTGTGGAAAAGGTGTTGTGCGTGACAGAGTATCAGCCGCTGATCCAACGCCTCAATCACCTGCCGCACAGTTTGACGAGGCCGCTTACCCATCAGTTTGACGGTGAGGATGACCTGCCCGCCAGACTGCAACCGCTCGCTCAGCCGATTGACAGCGCGGACGGTGAAGAACGGATCCCAGCTCATGTCACAGGTGAGCATGTCCAGCCTGGTTGTCGCCGGAAGCGTCAGATCGTTCACGTTGCGCTGCAGAAAGGTGAGCCCTAGCTGCCCCAAGAGGCGCGGGTCGAGTTCGCCGGTGTCAACCGCGATCACCCGCATCCCCCGGTCAAGCAACACACGCGTCCAGCCTCCTGGCGCGGCCCCCAAATCGAGTGCGATCCCCCCCTGTGGCAAGCACAGTTTCCAGCGCGTGATGGCCTCTAGCAGCTTGAAGTTGGAGCGCGAGATATCTCCTGGGCCCTTGCGAAAGTGCACCATGCCACCTGTCCAGTCAGACAGATTATGCTCCACCGAAGAGACACCATAGTACACCTGGTCACCGGCCTGAGTGACGGAGATAACCCAATCGGGCTCCTTCACGGCCGGAACAAACCCAAGCTCAATCAACCGGGAATCGACAACAACCTTCAACTCGCGGGGCTGCCAGAGATGTCTGCTGCTCACTGCGCGCCCCTGCAGCGCGACTCTGCTGCCGGTCGGCACTGGCTGCAGATCTGTAGCCAGACGCCCGCAGACAGTTGCCTGCAACTCTTCACTGCCGGAATAATCCCAGACAGCCGCCCGATGCAGATGATGCAGAAATATCGGGGGTTTGGCCAGGAGCAGCTGATTGGCGCCAATCGGATGCGAACTTCGCCAGAAGAACACACCTTCACCCAGCAGCATCAGTTCAGGGCTGTGTCCCGGCTCGAGGTCCCTCACTTCTTCCATGGCCACCGTCACAAACTCCGGACTGGCCGTCATGACAATCCCCTCGGTCAATGCTTTCACCCTCATCTCTCCATCAGAAGCTCGCGCTTATCTTATAGAAATGCAAACATCAAGTCAAATCGCATGAAACATGGCTTAATCTGGCAAACTAGCCTGGGTGATGCAAATGCCGATCCTACTGAAACTTGTGATTTCCCTCTTTGCCTTTTCCATCACGTCAAGCCTGCTGGCTGACCAGCCCGGAAGGCACTATCTTGCCTTCGCCGCCGGCTGCTTCTACTTTGTCCATCCGATTCCGATGACGTTTGGACTCGCAGGCCTCATCTTCTGGGATCGTCTCCATTCCCGGGATGGGGCGAAACACTTTCAGGTTTTGCCTGCCCTGGCAGGAGCAGCGGTCGCCGGGCTGCTGCTGGCTGCGCCAAGACTGTTTGACCTTGCTACCGCAACAGCACCCGCTGCAGAGGCCGTTACCCAGTACATCGGTTGGTCAGAAAGCCTGCGCAACTGTCTCGCGACTCCGCTAGTGGAGGAGTACCTCTGTCGCCTGATCGTCTTTGCTGGATTGGTAAAGGCAGGTTGGAGCAACCGTTATGCACTGATCGCCTCAGCGCTGTTCTTCGCTTGCATGCAGGGGCAACCCAATACCTGGCTCGTGCAAGCAGCAGCCGGTTGCGTCTACGGCGCCCTCTACCTGCGACACGGATTCTGGGGAGCTGTCACTGCCCACAGCCTGGGTAACGTGTCGGCGCTGCTGGCCTCAGTCTGGCTCTAGCCCCGTACAATAGCAGCAAAGTAAAACGGCCAGAGGATTCATCCTCTGGCCGTGTGTGGTTCAATTGGTGTCGGAGGCGGGACTTGAACCCGCACGGTTGCCCATACGCCCCTCAAACGTACGCGTCTGCCAATTCCGCCACTCCGACGTAACTTAAGAAATAAGATGGTGCCGAAGGTGGGATTTGAACCCACACGAGCGTTGCACTCACTGCGCCCTGAACACAGCGCGTCTGCCAGTTCCGCCACTTCGGCACGTTTTCGGTGACAAGTTATATATTACTCGGGCAGCGACAGATTGTCAAGCATGCTTTCTCTGACAGTTATAGGGTGATTCTCGGCAAGCGAGAATCACTTGATTGAAGCTAGCAACACTAGCGTGTTGCTTCGTCCTGCCATTGATACAGGCGACCGTAGATTTCGTATTGTTTGAGCACTTTGATCACGTATCTTCTGGTTTCACCGAACGGAATCTGGTTTACGTTCTCCAGCGTTCCGTCCCAAGTGCCTTCCTGCAGCCAGTTTTCCACATTACCCTGACCTCCGTTGTAGGCCGCCAATGCAACCGGCAGGTTCTGCCTGGACACCTGCAGCAAATTGGCCAGATACCACGTACCCAGCCGAATATTCACTTCCGGCTGGAACAGAGCTTGCTGATCATACGACGTGATGCCTGCCTTTTCTGCCGCCCAAGCTGCTGTGCCCGGCATCAACTGCATCAGACCGCTCGCACCTTTTGGGGAAACTGCGCTTGCCCGCCAGTGGCTTTCCACATTGATCACCGCTGCCACCAGATTGGGATCTACCTGTCGCAGTTTGGCCTCCCGGGCGATTACGTCCTGGTGGTCAAGCGGATATAGTCGTCGCCAAAGGCTGGGCGCAGCCTTGATCACAGCGATCACGAGCAGCATGAGAACAACCAAGAGCGTCACTTGCCTGACAGCTCGCCGCACAATCGTCATCTGTAGACTCCTTTATTGGTTTGAGTACTGCGCTCTGATCATCGCTTGCGCAAGGCTCTGGGCCACTTGTTCTCTGGTATGCGCCAGCGACGCGCTGTTGTCAATCACTTCGCTTGCCCATGGCAATTTGGCTGTCAAGGGCAACTGAGAGTCAACTCTGGCCAGCGCTTGGTCCCGACTCAGCTGATTGCGAGCCATCAGGCGCTCAACCTGAATCTCAGGCGGCACTGCTACCAGCCAGATCTCGTCGACCGTGTGCTGCAAATTCGATTCAATCAGCAACGGGATGTCCAGTACGATCGGAAGACGGTAGCCTGACTGCTCAGCCCTTTCCGTCAGTTTGTCCATCTGTCTCTGCACCCGGAGATGGGTAATCTCGTTCAGTCTCTGCCTGGCCACCCGGTCTGCGAAGATGATTTGGCCAAGCCGCTGGCGATCGATCTGCCCATCCGGCAAAATAATCTCCGGGCCAAAGTGCGCAACCAGTTCTCGATAGGCCGGCTCACCGGGTTGCACAATCTGCCGAGCCACTTGGTCGGCGTCGATCACCAAAATCCCGTGCTCCCGCAGGATCCCGGAGACGGTACTCTTTCCACTGGCAATGCCGCCTGTCAATCCAATACGATACAAAAGCATCCCAACCCATCAAATTGTTATCTGATGAACAGATCAAATAGACCGAGAAAAATGAGCAACGCCCCCGGCAACCTAACTAGTCCCTTGCTCAGTCTATGTTGTAGTCGATAGCCCAATTCCCAACCTGAAACAAGCGCGCAGATCTTGACTACACCAACCACCAAGGCGGTGGACAGTGCCGGCAACCCGGTCATCGCCGCTCCCAGCCCAGCCCCGAAGGCGTCGAGTGCCAGGGCCAGCCCCAGCAATATGGCCTCTTGCCAACTGATCACTCCGCTGTGATCGCGGTCTGCGAGGGCCGGATGACGCAGAATATGAATCACCAACCCAAACATGCGCAAGTTGATCTCGGCAATCGGCTGAACACTCTCTGCCGCGACCGGTGACAATAGCGGCTCCGAATCCAACTCCTCCGCCGGTTTGGACCGGCTATGCTGGGCGAGCAGATAGCCGCCAAGCACAACTAGGACAGCTGCACCGAGATAGCGTGCCACGTTGGCCGGGAGCAGACTGCCCAGAAACTGCCCCAATGCCATGGCGATGTAGATAACGCCGGCGGAGGTCACGCTGATCACAAAGACTGCTGCGGCGCTTACTCTGATGCGCTGAGCCCCGTAGGAAAGGGCAGCAGCAAAGCCGTCCAGGCTGACCACAAGTGCCAGTACCACGATCATCAACAACAAATCGCCTCACCTCTCCTGGCATCATATGATCCGCTGAGAGGCTCTGGTACTTCGGGCGAAGTGCGAGAACTCAACAAGAGGCCTGGGACAACGAACCGTCCCGCTAGGGCCGTGGTTGACAGTGCGGGCAGAAATGGGCGCTTCTCCCTGCCAGCTTGATGCGCTCAATGGGGGCACCACAGCGCGGACAGGGCTGATCTCTGCGACCATAGACAGCGAGCTGATGCTGGAAACTGCCGCTCCGACCCAGCCCGTCGACGTAATCGCTGAAGGATGTGCCGCGCATGGCCACACCCGCCTCCAGCACTGCAATCAGGGACGCGTGCAGTCTGGCTGCCTGCTCCGGAGTGAGCGTATCCGCTGAAGTCTCTGGATGAATCCCGGCCATGAACAGGCTCTCGTCCGCGTAAATGTTGCCGACGCCGGCGATCACCTGTTGATTGAGCAGCAAGTTCTTGATCTTGGTATGCCGACGGCTGAGCAGTTCAGTGAATCCTGGGAGCGGAAATTGTTCCAGCGGCTCCCAGCCCAACTTCTGCATGTTTGCGGCATGAGCAATTTCCTCATCTGGCGCCAGGTACATTGCCCCAAACTGGCGCATGTCGGTGAAGCGCAGCTGAAAGCCGCTGTCCAGGCTGAAGATGACGTGGGTATGCTTCAGCACGGGCTGGTCAGATGCAGAGTAGCGCAGCTGACCGGTCATGCGCAAATGAATGACCAAAGTATGATTCCCCGTGAGTCGAAAGAGCAGATATTTGCCCCGGCGGTCGATGGTGCGGAAACCGCGACCCACGATCGAATCGGCAAACTGCGCAACCTCAGGGAACTTGATGATGCGGGGAAGCGTGACGCGAAGCCCCGTGATCACTTGCCCGGGTAAGTATTCCAGCAGTGTTTGGCGGACGGTTTCAACTTCAGGTAGTTCGGGCATAGCTGTCTCCCCCTTCATGTCAACACGGACTAGCCACAGCTTGTAAGACTGTTCAGTTTCTCCATTGTAGCGACACGGCTTGCCGAGCTCGGGCCAAGAGCGGCTGCGACAGATGCAGCCGGGTCGCATACATACGACCCCTACGGGCATGCGCATAGTCCTGTAGGGGCGCCATGCATGGCGCCCGCAGCCTC